>DASZQQ010000458.1:0-12737 GCA_035549595.1 Caulobacteraceae bacterium | reverse complement strand
GGGGCCGCGGCCACAGCCTCGGCCGCGGCGGCCGCTTCGGCGGCGCGCCGGGCCATGCCCCGGGCCCGGGCGTGGCGGGCGTAGAGGAAGGTGAAGCCGACCAGGAGGCCGGTCGCCGCATAGCCCACGATCGGGTGCACCAGCAGGTACTGCTCGACCGTGAGGGTGAAGACGAGCACGACGTTGATCGCCGCCTCGACCAGCAGCCCGGCGCCCCAGACGACGGTCATCACCATCATCACGCGGCGGAAGTGGAGGTTGTCCTTCAGCGCCTCCAGCTCGCGGGCCTGGGCGCCGTCGCCGCGCAGGCTGCGCGCGCGGGCGAGCTCGTAGATGATCGGCTTGCCGATCGCCGCGGAGCCCAGGAACACCAGGCCGATGACCACGGTCACCAGGCGCTCGCGCAGCTGCAGCCACTTCACCCCGCCGCCGCCCAGCATCGCCAGCAGCGACAGGCCGATGCCGCCCAGCACCAGCGCCGAGAGCACGTCCAGGCGGCGGTGGCGGGCGAACTCCACCAGGCTCCAGACGATCGGCGGTCCCGACGAGGCCAGCAGCGCGCCGACCTCGCCCAGGTGCGGCTTGGCGTAGGTGTAGATCAGGTAGGGGCCGATGAAGTTGACCGCCGCCTCGACGGCGACGTTCGGACCGTTGGTCTTGATCCAGGCCCGGGCTCGCGCGACGGTGGTGTCAGCCATCGCGCCTCACGTAAGGGCGCCGCGGCGCTTGGGCAAGCGTCCGCTCCCGGTCCCGACGACTGGCGCTGACCCGAGGTCACGCTTCCCGCCGGCGCGGCCCCCGCCTAGGCTCCCCACGCGAACGTGAAGGGAGAGCGGCGTGCCGGACTTCAGGATGGTGAACGCGGGCGAGGTGTCGCTGCGCTGTGCGATCGAGGGGACCGGGCCGCTGGTGGTCATGGTCCACGGCTTCCCGGAGAGCTGGTACTCCTGGCGCCACCAGATCGGTCCGATCGCGGCGGCCGGCTTTACCGCCTGCGCCATCGACGTGCGCGGCTACGGCGGCTCGGACAAGCCGCAGCCGGTCGAAGCCTACGCCATGGACCACATGGTCGGCGACGTGGCCGGCGTGATCGAGGCCCTGAGCCCCGGCAAGCGCGCCGTGCTGATCGGCCACGACTGGGGCGCGCCGATCGTCTGGAACTCGGCCCTGACCCGGCCCGACCGCGTGCGCGCCGTCGCCGGCCTCTCGGTGCCCTACACCGGCGTCCCGGCCCGCTCGTTCAAGGCGATGTTCGAGGAGGTGTTCACGGCCAAGAACCGCTTCTTCTACCAGGCCTACTTCCAGGACGAGGGCGTCGCCGAGGCCGAGATGGAGGCCGACGTCCGCGGCGCCCTTCGCCGGTTCTACTACGCCATCAGCGGCGATGCGCCCGACGGGACCTGGCCGAACGACAAGCCGCACGGCGCGAAGCTTCTGGACCGCCTGCCCGACCCCGACCCGTTCCCGGCCTGGCTGACGGCCGAGGACGAGGACTACTTCGTCGGCGAGTTCGAACGCTCCGGCTTCCGCGGCCCGATCAACCGCTACCGCAACCACGACCGCGACTTCGAGTGGCTGCAGGGCTTCAAGGGCAAGAAGATCGAGCAGCCGTCGCTGTTCATCGGCGGCGAGCGCGACCTGGTGCTGTCGATGATGGGGCGGCGCGACTATTCCGAACTGCGCGCCCTGATGAAGGCCGAGGCCCCGGACCTGCGCGGCTCCGACATCCTGCCCGGCTGCGGCCACTGGACGCAGCAGGAGAAGCCGGCCGAGGTGAACGAGCGGCTGCTCGCCTGGCTGCGAAGCCTCTGAATCGTCCACAGGTTTGGCGAATTAACCACTCTCGTAAAGGGCGAGTCTAAACCCTTTGTTCGTCCAACCCGCCCTAGGCTGCGCGCATGGGCCGCACAGTCGTGCGACCACGGTGGGGAGATGGCAGTGGCGAGTGGGCGAAAGGCGACACCGGCCGTCCGAGCCGCCGGCCTGACGCAGGTCGCAGTCGACCGCCTGCCCGTCGCCACCCTGGTCGTCGACGCCGCCGGCGACGTCGTCCTGGCCAACGCCGAGGCGCGCGTTCTCTGGGGTCAGGGCCCTTTGCTGACGACCCTCGCCGGGAGGGCCATCGCGCCCGGCGACCACCCGGTGTTCAGGTCGCTGCACACGGGCCGGGCGGCCCGCGACGTCGAGGTCTGGGCCGAGGCCGTCGGCGCGCCCAAGCGCTGCCTGGTGATCTGCGTCGAACCGGTGAAGGACGCCCGCGGTCGGGTGCAAGGCGCCGTCGTCGCCCTGCACGACATCACCGCCCGGCGCCTGGCCGAGAACGCCCTGCAGGGCGAACAGGCCTTCCTCCAGGCCCTGGTGGACGCCACGCCCAACTGCGTGAAGGTGGTGGCCGAGAACGGCCGCATCCTGCGCATCAACTCGGCCGGCGCGCGCATGATCGGCGCCAGCCATCCCGACCAGCTGCGCGGCGCCCTGGTCTACGACCTGCTGCCCGAGCCGCACGCCGAACGCTGGCGCGAGATGCACGCCCGGGTCTGCGCCGGCGAGCAGCTGTCCTGGGAGTACGAGGTCGTCACCCTGGACGGCCAGAAGGTGTGGCTGGAGACCCACGCCGCGCCACTGCACACGCCGACGTGGGGGCGCGCCCAGGCGGCGGTCACGCACGACATCACCGCGCGCAAGCGCGAGGAGACCCAGCGCATCGACGGCATGCGCCGGCTGATGGAGCTGCTGCACGCCCTGCCGACCGCGGTCTACACCACCGACGCCGAGGGCCGGCTGGTGTTCTACAACCGCGCCGCGGTCGAGCTGTGGGGCTGGGAGCCGCCGCTGCATGCGACGCGGTGGTGCGGGGCGCGCAAGCTGTTCCACGCCGACGGGACGCCGATGGCGCACGAGGCGAGCCCTCTTGCGCAGGCGCTGCGCGAAGGCCGGCCGATCCGCGACGTCGAAGCCATCCTGGAGCGCCCTGACGGGACCCGCATCGCCTTCTCGCCCTATCCGACCCCGCTGCACGACGCCGGCGGCCGCATCACCGGGGCGGTCAACATGCTGGTCGACATCTCGCGCCACCGCTCGGCCGAGGAGGCGCAGCAGCGGCTGATCGACGGCCTGATCCAGGCCGAGCGCGAGCTGATCGAGGCCAAGGAGCGCGCCGAGGCGGGCGACGCGGCCAAGAGCGCCTTCCTGGCCACCATGAGCCACGAGATCCGCACGCCGCTGAACGGCGTCCTGGGCATGGTCCAGGCCATGGCGCAGGACGAGCTGACGCCGGTCCAGGCCGAGCGCCTGGACGTCATCCAGAAGTCCGGCGCCGCCCTGCTGGCGATTCTCAACGACCTGCTCGACCTCTCCAAGATCGAGGCCGGTCGGCTGGTGCTCGAAGAGGGCGAGTGCGACATCGGCGAGATCGCCAGCGGCGTTGCGGCGGCCTCGACCACCCTGGCCACCGAGAAGGACATCGGCTTCCACCTCGAGGTCGATCCCGACGCCCGCGGCGTCTACCGCGGCGACGCCACGCGCGTGCGCCAGATCCTCTACAACCTCGTCTCCAACGCCCTGAAGTTCACCCTGGAGGGCGAAGTGCGGGTGCGGGTGAGCCGCCAGCGCGCAATGCTGGTCGTCACCGTCAAGGACACCGGCATCGGCATCGCGCCCGACCGCATGGGCGCGCTGTTCGACAAGTTCACCCAGGCCGACGCCTCGACGACGCGGCTGTTCGGCGGCACGGGCCTGGGCCTGGCCATCTGCCAGGAGCTGGCCGGACTGATGGGCGGCAAGGTCACGGCCGAGAGCGAGCTCGGCGTCGGATCGACCTTCACCGTGCGCCTGCCTTTGCCCCGCATCGGCGGGCCGCGCGGCGCCAAGGCGCGCGAACAGACCCGCCCCCCGCCGGCGCCGAAGATCGATGTGCGCATCCTCGCCGCCGAGGACAACCCGATGAACCAGCTGGTGCTGAAGACCCTTTTGCACCAGGTCGGGGTCGAGCCGGTCCTGGTCGGCGACGGACGCGAGGCGCTGCAGGCCTGGGAATCCGGCGACTGGGACGTGATCCTGATGGACGTGCAGATGCCGGTGATGGACGGGCCCACGGCGGCGCGGGCGATCCGCGAGGCCGAGGCGAGGACCGGCCGGCGGCGCACGCCGATCATCGCGCTCACCGCCAACGCCATGTCGCACCAGGCCGAGACCTACCAGGCCTGCGGCATGGACGCGGTGGTCGCCAAGCCGATCGAGACCGCCCGCCTCTACGCCGCGCTCGAGGCGGTGCTGGCCGAGAGCGCCGCGCACGCGGACGATGCGCCCGCGGCCGCCGCGGCCGGCTGACTGCTGACACGGCCCCCTTGCGCGCCGCGGCGCCGGGTTCTTCCCTGCGCGGCCGGATAGCCCGAGGAGCCGCCCATGTCGCTCGAAGGCCGTTGCGCGTGCGGGGCGGTGCGCTACCGCCTGGCCAGCGCGCCGATGTTCGTCCACTGCTGCCACTGCCTGGACTGCCAGCGGCAGACCGGCAGCGCCTTCGTGCTCAACGCCCTGATCGAGACCGACCGCATCGAGGTGCTTCAGGGCGAGCCGAAGCCGGTGCGCGTACCCACCGACAGCGGCCGCCCGCACGACGTCCACCGCTGCCCCACCTGCCAGACGGCGATGTGGAGCGACTACGGCGGGCGTCCCGCCCTGCGCTTCGTCCGCGTCGGCACGCTGGACGACCCGACGCAGCTGAAGCCCGACGTGCACATCTTCACCCGCTCGAAGCAGCCCTGGGTCGGCCTGCCGGCGGACGTCCCGGCGTTCGAGGTCTACTACGACACCAAGGCCCTATGGCCGCCCGAGAGCCTGGCGCGCCGCGAGGCGATCCTGGGGGCGGGGCGGTAGGGGGCGTTCGAGCAGCTATTCCGCGCGGCACTCAGCTTCGATGACGCCAAGACCCGTGATTTCGACGCGGACGCGGTCGCCGGCCTTCAGCCAGGTACGGGGCGTCATGGCCATGCCGACGCCGGCCGGCGTGCCGGTGTAGACCACGTCGCCGGGCTCCAGGGTCATGGCCTTGGAGAGGTGGGCGACCTGGTCCCAGACGTCGAACACCAGGTGGCGGGTGTTGGACAACTGGCGAAGCTCGCCGTTCACCGTGCAGCGGATGTCGAGGACGTGCGGATCGAGGACCTCGTCGGCGGTCGTGATCCAGGGACCGAACGGGGCGTGGGTGTCGAAGGACTTGCCCATCAGCCACTGCGACGTCGCCATCTGCCAGTCGCGCACCGAAACGTCGTTGCCGACGCAGTAGCCGAACACGGCGCGGGCTGCGTCCTCGCGGGCGATGTGGCGCCCGCCGCGGCCGACGACGAAGACCATCTCGGCCTCGTAGTCGAGCGCCTCGGAGACCTTCGGGACCTGGATCGGATCGTTCGGCCCGTTCACGGCCGTGCCCATCTTGGCGAACCAGGTCTGCTCGGTCGGCGTCGGCAGCCCGCTCTCGGCGATATGGTCGGCGTAGTTCAGGCCGATCGCCATCACCTTGCCCGGCCGCTCGACGGGCGCGAGCAGGCGCGTGCGGTCCAGCATCGCGTCCGCCGGGCGCCCGGCGAGGGCGGCGACATCCGCGCGAACCTCGTCCCAGCGGCGGATCAGGTCGGTCATGCCGCCGCCGATCTGCGGCAGCGCGCGGCTGATGGAGACGATCCCCGCATCCGTCACCAGCCCCAGCTCGGCCCCGCGGCCCGCGTCGAACCTGGCCAGCTTCATGCCTCGTCCCTCTCTCCCGCTCTCCCTCGCGAAAGCGAGGGCCCAGGCGTGTTATCGAAGGGCGCCGGAGCTGTCAGAAAAAGCCTGGGCCCTCGCTTTCGCGAGGGAGAGCGGGGGGTGGAGATGTCCCTGCGGTCCTCAGCACTCCACGAGGTTGACCGCGAGGCCGCCGAGCGAGGTCTCCTTGTAGATCGCGTCCATGTCGGCGCCGGTGCGCTTCATGGTGGCGATGACCTTGTCGAGGCTGACGGAGTGCTGGCCGTCGCCGAGCAAGGCCAGGCGCGCGGCGTCGATGGCCTTCACCGCGCCCATGGCGTTGCGCTCGATGCACGGGATCTGCACCAGGCCGCCGATCGGATCGCAGGTGAGACCCAGGTTGTGCTCCATGCCGATCTCGGCGGCGTTCTCGATCTGGGCGTTGGTCCCGCCGAGCACGGCGGCGAGGCCCGCGGCGGCCATGGAGCAGGCGACGCCGACCTCGCCCTGGCAGCCGACCTCGGCCCCGGAGATCGAGGCGTTGGTCTTGTAGAGAGCGCCGATGGCGGCGGCGGTCAGCAGGAAGGTCCGGCGCCCGGCCCGGTCGCCGCGGTAGAACCGCTCGTAGAAGCGCAGCACCGCCGGGATCACCCCCGCCGCGCCGTTGGTCGGGGCGGTGACGACGCGCCCGCCCGAGGCGTTCTCCTCGTTCACCGCCAGGGCCCAGAGGTTGACGAAGTCCATGGCCGCCAGCGGATCGCCGATCTGGCGCTCGACGCGGGCGAGGATGGCCTTGTGGATTTCGCGCGCGCGGCGCTTGACGGCGAGGCCGCCGGGCAGCTCGCCGCCCTGGGCCAGGCCCCGGTCGATGCAGGCGTCCATGGCCTCGATGATGGCGTCCAGGCGCCGGTCGGTCTCGGCCTCGCCCCAGCGCGCGGCCTCGTTGGCGCGCATCAGGTCGGCGATCGACAGCCCGGCTTCGGCGGCGACCTGCAGCAGCCCGGCCCCGGAAGCGAAGGGATGGGGGATCGCCGGTCCCGGCTCGTCCGCCTCGTTGCGGCCGATCTCGTCCTCGTCGCGGATGAAGCCGCCGCCGACCGAGTACCAGGTGCGCTCGGCGATGGGGGCGCCGGCGTCGTCAAAGGCGCGGAAGGTCAGGGCGTTCGGGTGGTGCGGCAGGCGCTCGCGGCCGGCCCATTCGAGGTCGCGCGCCTCGTCGAAGGCGATCCGGCGATCGCCGCCGAGCCTGAGTTCGCCGCTCGACCGCGCCTGCGCCAGCGCCGCCTCGCCTGCGTCCGCGTCGAAGCCGGCCGGCTCGAAGCCCATCAGCCCCAGGATCACCGCCCGGTCCGTGCCGTGCCCGCGCCCGGTCAGCGCCAGCGACGACCAGAGCTTCACCCCGAGGCGGGCGACGCGCCCGGCCAGCCCGCCCGCCTCCAGCCAGGCCACGAACCGGCCGGCGGCCAGCATCGGCCCCATGGTGTGCGAACTCGACGGACCGACGCCGAGCTTGAAGATGTCGAAGGTGGAAACGCTCATCGGCCCCGCACGCGCACAGAGCCGGCGCTATACCCCAGCGCGAGCGCCCTGGCGACCTTACCCTCCCTCCCCTTCATGGGGAGGGAACGTCGGCGCAGCCGACAGGGTGGGGAAGTGTGACGCTTCCGGACCGCTGACCGGTTGGCGCCCTGCTCCCGCCGACTTCCCCACCCTGGCCGCTTCGCGGCCTGTCCCTCCCCATGAAGGGGAGGGAGGCTCACTTCCCCCGGTTCAGGACGCCCAGCGCCTCCTCGGCCAGGATGCGGGTGCCGGAGTTGTCGCCGGTGGCGTCGGCGTTGCCGATGCCGTCGAGGTTGCGCTTGAACACCCCCTGCCCGATCGAGGCCAGGCGGAAGAGCGAGAAGCCGAGGTAGAAGTCGAAGTCCTCGATCTTGCGGCCCGTACGGCGGACGTAGGCGTCGACGTATTCCTGCTCGGTCGGAATGCCCGACGCGGCGAGGTCGACGCCGTCCAAGGTGCCCCAGCTCTCCGAGCGAGAGTGCCAGAGGATGCAGTTGTAGCCGAGGTCGGCCAGCGGATGGCCGAGGGTCGAGAGCTCCCAGTCCAGCACCGCGACGATGCGCGGCTCGGTCGGGTGGTACATGACGTTCTCGAGCCGGTAGTCGCCGTGGGCGATGGTGGTCGTGTCGTCGGCCGGCATCCGCGCCGGCAGCTGCTCGATCAGCTGCTCCATGGCCGCGATGTGCTCGGTCTCGGCCCCGCGGTACTGCTTGATCCAGCGGTCGATCTGGCGGGCGAAGTAGTTGCCGGGCCGGCCGTAGTCGCCAAGGCCGATGGCCTGGTAGTCGACCGCGTGCAGCCGGGCCATGACCGAATTCAGCTCGTCGTAGATCGCCGTGCGCTCGGCCGGGGTCATGCCCGGCAGGCGGGCGTTGCGGAAGATCCGCCCCTCCAGGAAGTCCATGACGTAGAACGGCGTGCCGATGATCCCCTCGTCGGCGCAGTAGGCGCGCATGACCGGCACGGGGAAGCCGACCGAGCCCAGGGCCTTCATAACCCGGTACTCGCGGTCGACCTGGTGGGCGCTGGCCAGAAGCTGGCCCGGCGGCTTCTTGCGCAGCACGTAGCGGCGCCCGCCCGCGGTGATCAGGAAGGTCGGGTTCGAGGCGCCGCGCTGGAACTGCTGCACCTGCATGGGCGCTTCGAAGCCCTCGACGTTGGCCGTCAGCCAGGCGGCGAGCTTGGCCTCGTCGAAGCGGTGGGCGCTCCTGACGTCGCCGACGTTGGGGGCGTCGCCCCGGATGGTGGTCTCGGCCATTGCCTTCCCTAATGTGAACGCGCCCTTCATCGGGGCCAGGCCGCAACCCTAGCAACTTTACGTCGGGACCGGCCAAGAGGAGACGCGCAAGCCATGGCCGACATCGCCCCTTCCGCCTTCACGACGGTGCTCTACAGCGTCGAGGACCACATCTGCCGGATCACCCTGAACCGGCCGGAGCGGCGCAACGCCCTGAACCCGCGCGCCTACGCCGAGATCGAGGCGGCCTTCAAGGCGGCCACCGCCGACGGCGACGTGCGCTGCGTCGTCGTCACGGGATCGGACCCGGCCTTCTGCTCTGGCGAGGACGTCAAGGAGATGATGACCGGCGAGGGCCCGCGCGAGCCGGCCGCGCCGCGGGTGCGCTTCGCCCCGACGCCCGCCGCCATGGCCGCGATCGACTGCGACAAGCCGGTGATCGCCGCGGTGAACGGCCCGGCTGTCGGCTGGGGCATGGAGCTGGCGCTCTACGCCGACATCCGCATCGCCTCGGAGAAGGCGGTGTTCGCCGAGCTGTTCATCAAGCGCGGCCTGATCTGCGACGTCGGCGGCCTCTGGAAGCTGCCGTCGATCGTCGGCCCGGCCAAGGCCGCAGAGCTGCTCTACACCGGCGATCCGATCAACGCCGCCGAGGCCGGCCGCATCGGCCTCGTCTCGGACGTCGTGCCGCACGAGGACCTGATGCCCAAGGCCATGGCCCTCGCCGCCCGCATCGCCGCCAACCCGCCGCTCGCTCTGCGCTACATGAAGGAGGGCCTGCGCCGCACCACCCACGGCGATCCGCGGGAGGTCGGGGCCTGGGCGATCGAGGTGATCTACCGCCTGTTCGCCACCGAGGACCACCGCGAGGGGGTGAAGAGCTTCCTGGAGAAGCGCGCGCCCGTGTTCACCGGGCGCTGAGCCCGCCCCTCACATCTTCATGTCCGGCATGCCGTGGCCGCCCTGCGCCGGCGCGGCCGTGCCGACCTTGGCCTCGACCGTCAGCTTGCCGCCCTTCTGGAAGGTCAGGGTCAGGGGCACGCGACCGCCTTCCTTGAGCGGCGCCTTCAGCCCGATCAGCATGATGTGCTGGCCGCCCGGGGCGAAGCGGATCACGCCGCCCGGCGGCAGCGGGATCGGGGCCGTGATCGGGCGCATGCTCATCACCCCGCCCGTCATCGTCATGCTGTGGAACTCGGCCTTGTCGGCGGCCGGGCTCGACACCGACACCAGGGCGTCGGCGGTATGGCCGTGGTTCATGACGGTCAGGTAGACGCCGCCGGTCGCCGCGCCGGGCGGCGTCGGCCGGGCCCAGGCGTCGCCGGCCATCAGGCTGGACGAGGCGGCGAGCGCCGCGGTGGCCGCCACGGCGGCGGCGGGGACGAGAAGGGCGGCCAGGAAACGATGGCTCATGTCAGTGGTCCATGTGCATGGCCGGCGGCATGGCCGCCGCGGCCGGGGTAAGGGTGAGGGTCGGGGCGGGGTTCGGCGGGCGCGGCGCGCCGGCCGGGGCCGGCGGCTCGGTCCAGCGGGCCTCGCCCTGGTCGCAGGTCTGGACGACCGGGAAGACCAGGACGCCGGCCTGGCCCGGCAGCGTCGCCGCCAGGCCGAACTCGTCGAACTGATCGTCCGGCAGCCGGCCGCGCCAGGTGACGGCCTTCAGCCGCGAGGTCATGGTCCGGCCGCCCTCCCCGCGAACCGGTGCGGGCAGCGGCTCGCGCTCGGCTTCCAGCGTCCAGCCCGGCTTCGGCTGCGGCTTGGCGTCGGGGACGGCGGCCGGGATCTCGACCCGAAGCGCCGTCGTCGCCGACCCCGAGCAGCCGTGGCCGACGTGCAGGGCCCCGGTCCAGTGGGCGCCCGCGGGGGCCTGGCGCACGGTGAACACCACGTGCGCAAAGGCCGACCCGGTCAGGGCCGCGGCGGCGAACACGCCGCCGAGCGTCGCTCGCGTCAGAGCGTCCATTTCAGTTCTCCGAACACGGTCCGCTGCGGGAACGGATGGAACAGGATGTAGTCGCGCCCGCCGATGTTATCGACGCCGACCGCGGCGGTGACGTGGTCGGTCAGCCGCCATGCCGCCCGGACGTCGCCCACGAGATAGCCGTCGAAGCCCTGGTAGGTGTGGGTGACGATGTCGGTGTTGTCGATCGTGCCGTAGACGCGGCTGGAATAGCGCGCGGCCGCGGTCAGGGTCAGGCGCGGCGTCGCCTGGTAGGTGGCCACGATGGTCGCGCGCCAGCGCGGGACCTGGGGCGTCTGCTTGCCGACCGCGGCGGCGAAGGCCGTATCGCGGGTGATCTTCGGATCGACGTAGACCACGCTGCCCGAGAGGCCGAGACCCTTGACCAGGACGTCGTCCTGCTCGGCCACCGCCTCGACGCCCAGGCTGCGCACGCGGTCGATGTTCTGGACGTAGCTGAACAGGGTCGTCGACCCCGGCACCAGGGGCGCCGACTGCGAGATCAGGGCGTCCTCCAGCCACTCGCCGAAGGCCGACACCCGCGCCCGGCCGCCGGTCCAGCGCCGCTCCAGCGTCAATTCGCCCGAGCGCGCATGCTCTGGCCGCAGGTTCGGGTTGGGCACGGTCAGCGTCACGCCCGTGGTGACCGCCTGGTAGAGCTCCTGCACCGTCGGGAAGCGGTAGGCTTCCCCGTAGGAGGCGCTGAGCCGCCAGGCGCCGCCCTCCGGCGTCCAGACGATCTGCGCCTTGGGCGAGGCGCGGGTGGCCGACAGCGCCGGCTGGACCTGGTTCAGCGCCGGGCTGAGCGAATAGTTGAGCCCGTCGTAGGCGCGCCAGTGCTCGAGCCGAACGCCGAGGGTCACGCGGACGTCCGGCGCGACCGTCCAGGCCTCCTGCGCCCAGCCGGCCCAGGTCCGGGTCTTGCCGCGCGCCGAGGTCGCCAGGGCGCCGGCGGGTCCGGCGATCCAGTCGGTGGTGTTGAACTTGTCGCTGACCAGCCGGTAGCGGTCTGCGTGGACGCCGAAGCTGAGCTCGTGCGGCCCGGTCGTCCACACGCCCTTGAGGTCGAGGGTGGCCCAGCCCGTGCCGCCCATGTCGGTGATCGACCCGGCGCCGCCGGCCGCGGCCGCCGGCAGGGCCGTCGACGGCGTCCTCTGCCGGTCCCTGGCATAGTCGTAGAGGCTGGCGACCGCCTCCCACTGGAAGGCGCCCTCGCCGCGCGAGGCCAGCTTCAGGCTCTGCATCCAGTGCTGCTCGTCGTAGCGGTAGACGCCGTTCGAGAAGGCGCTGGCCGCGACGTTGTAGGCCCTGCCGTCGATGTTCAAAGCGCCGGACCACACCGGCGCCCCCGTGGCGTCGGCGAGGTAGGTCTGGGCGTGGGCCCGGACCTGGTTCGAGAAGAAGCCGAAGGCGTAGGTCGCGGTGGCGGCGGCGCCCAGGTCGAGGGCCGCTTTCACCTTCACATTGTCCTGCTGCTGATGCTCGATCGATCCGGCGCCCAGCACCTGGATCGCCGCGCCGGTCCGGTTCCGATCCGGGATCGCCCCGGTCACGGAAAGGCCCGCGCTGCTCGTCCCGGACGGCTGGGTCGCGGTCACGAAGCTCAGCGGCTGGGCGTCGGTGTCGAGATGATTGCCGCTGAGCCAGATCGACAGGGGCCCGAAGCGGTCGCCGACATAGGCGCTGACCTGGCCGGTCCCGAGGTCCTGGTGGGTCGAGTAGTGGCCGAAGCGCTGCCAGGCGCCGACGGCGTCGACCCCGGCCTCCAGCTTCGTCGGCATCCGCGTCGTGATCTCGATCACCGAACCGATCGAATTGCCGGGATAGGCGGCCGAGAACGGGCCGTAGAGCACGTCGACCCGGGCGATCTCCGCGGGCGCGACCATGCCCCAGCGCGGCGAGGCGGTGGAGTTGTTGTTGCCGATCAGGGCCGACAGCAGGACGCCGTCGGCGTAGATCAGGCTGCGCGCGCTGGCGCCGACGCCCGAGGTGCGCGTCGTGATCGGCGCCTGGGTGTCGCCGATGTGGCGCTTCCGGACGAGCACGCCCGGCAGGTACTTCAGCGTGTCCTCGGTGTTCACGGCGTTGACCGTGGCCTCGATGGTCTGCGCCGTGACGCTCTCGCGCTGCGACGGCTGTTCGGCGCGGTCGGCCGGCGCCGCGCCGGGAACGGTCACGCCCGCCACTTCGGGCGCGGCGTCGACGGTGTCGGCCATGGCGTGTGGCGCCCTGGCGGCGGCCAGCGCGCCTGCGCCGGCCAGG
>DASZQQ010000457.1:0-2914 GCA_035549595.1 Caulobacteraceae bacterium | reverse complement strand
GCCTTCGCCGCGCCGGCGTCCGCCCGCCATCATCACGCGAGCGCCTCGCACCACGCCGCGAGCCATCATGGGCGCCACAAGGGCAAGGCGGCCAGGAGCCGCCACGGCGCGAGCCACGAGCGCGGACGACACGGCCGGCATGAACGGGCCGACCGCCACGGCCGGCATGGCCACGCCGACCGGCGCGGACGCCATCACGGCCGCCACGAGCGCGGCCGCCATCATGGCCGCGCCAGCCACCGCGAGTCCGCCGCCGCCCGCGGCGTCGCGCCGGAGACGCACGGCCAAGCCGCGCACGCCGTCATCAGCCAGAACGACGCCGCCCAGCTGGCCCTGCGCGAGAACCCCGGCACGGTGGTCAACTCGGCCGTCACCGACCGCCAGGGCCAGACCTTCTACACCTTCGACATCAAGAACGATCAGGGCACCTCGCGGGTGACGGTGAACGCGACCACCTCGCAGGTCATGGCGGTCATCCCGCTCGATCCGCACTGAGGCGCAGGGCGAGGCGCTCCACCTCGTCCTCGGCGAACACCTCGACGCCCGCCCGGCGCAGGCGCGCGGCGACGACGCCCGATCCAGGCCGGCGCGCGCCGCTGAAGGTTCCGTCGTAGACGAACCCCGGGCCGCAGGACGGACTGCCCTCGGTCAGGAGGGCGAAGGCGCAGCCGCTCTCCGCCGCCAGCCGCGCCGCGCTCTCGGCGCCGGCCAGGAACTCCGCCGTGAGGTCGCGGCCGTCGCCGTCCACCACCCTCGCCCGGCCGGCCAGCACGTCCTCGCCGTCGCCGCCGACGATCTCGGCCGGCGCCCGGGGCGTCGGCAGGCCGGCGGCCACCTCCGGGCACAGCGGAACCAGGAGTCCCTCCGCCTGCCAGCGGGTCAGGGCCTCGTGCGCCAGCGCCCGGCCGCGGCCGTCGTAGCGGACCGGGCGGCCGAGCAGGCAGGCGCTGACGAGGATGCGACGGGTCATCGGCTCATTTCACCCGGTGCGATAACGAACGCCCTGCGCCGCATGCGACGTGCGGGCTCCTCAAGCCAAGGAGCCTCGCATGACCGCCGGCTACGACGAAACCCTCGCCTATCTCGAAGGCCGCTACCTCGCCCACGACCGGCTGGCCGATGCCGCCGGCCTGACGCCGGAGCGGCTCGACACCCTGATCGAAGCCGGCCTCACGCCCGGCCCGTCGCACGTAGCCACCTTCGCCCTGACGGTCGAGGCGGTGATCAACGGGGCGCACGAGACGACGCCGAAGCGCGTGCGCTATTTCCATCGCGACCTCGTCGAGACGGTCCGCGAAGCCGACGCCCTCGCCCGCGACGTCGGCCCGGAGCCGGCGGTCGCCGCCCTGCGCGAGCGACACGACCGCGCCGTGGCCGCGGAGGCCGGCCTCGCCGCCGGCAGCCCCGAGCACGCCGCGCTCTGCGAACGGGCCTGGACGCACTGGCGCAGCGGCACGCACGGCGTCTGCCTGCAGCGCTTCGACGCCGCCTCGATGATCCGCAAGGTGCTGGCCACGGAGCGCATGCAGCAGGCCCTGTCCGCCGCCGCCGAGGGCCGCCCCGTTGACCGCGCCGACCTCGCCGACGCGGCCGCACGCTACGCCTCGGTCACGGGCCCCTTCGGCCCCCACGAGCGGGACGGATCGACCCGCGCGCGAATCTACGAGCCGGCCCTGGCGCTGCTGGCGCGGCTGCAAGCCGAAGACCAGGCGCCGATCCTGACCACCGCGGGTTAGCCCCCCAACCCCGCGAGGGAGAGCGGAAGGGTGGGTCCCTCCAGGCCTGGCCTAGCTTCGCGTGAACACCGGGTCGCGCTTCTCGCGGAAGGCTTTCACGGCCTCCTTGTGGTCGCTGGAGCGGCGCAGGACGCGCAGTTCCCTGGCCTGCATGGTGTCGGCGTCCTCGGGCGAGAGGTCGGGGGCGCGGGCGGCGATGCGCTTGGTCGCCTCGACCGAGAGGGGCGCACGGCTGGCGATGCGGGTCGCGAGGGCCAGGGCGGCGTCCTCGAGGGCGTCCGGGGCGTGCAGGCCGGTGACGAGGCCGTAGCGCTCGGCGGTCTCGGCGTCGTGCGGGGCGCCGGTCAGCAGCATGGCCTTGGCGCGCGAGACGCCGATCAGGCGCGGCAGGCGGTAGGCCGAGGCCATCAGGCCCATGTTGACCCCGGCGCAGACGAACCTCGCCTCGGTCGAGGCGATGCGCAGGTCGCAGCACAGGGCCAGCTCGAAGCCGCCGCCGACGCACCAGCCGTTGATCGCGGCGATCACCGGGGCGCGGGTGGAATCGAGCCGCTCCAGCAGCCGCCCGAACCCGGCCAGATCCTCGCCGTGCTCGCCGACGTCCTTCAGGTCGTCGCCGGCGCAGAACGAGCGGCCCTTGCCGGTGACGATGATGGCCCTAAGCGCATCGTCCGCCTCGACCTCGTCGAGCACGCCCATGAAGGCGGCGCGCATGGCGACGCCCAGGGGGTTCATCGGCGGATTGTCGATCACGAGGCGCACGATCGCCGGCGCCGGCCGCTCGATATGGATGGTCCCGCTCACGCGCGCTCCCCTGCCCGCTGCGCCGCCTCGCCGATCACGCCTTCGGCCAGCAGCTGCTCGATCTCGTCGGCCGCGAGACCGGCGGCCTCCAGCACCGCGCGGCTGTCGCGGCCCAGCGGCGGCGGTCCTGATCGCACGGCGACGGGCGTCGCGGAAAGGCCGATCGGCGCGCGCACGAAGCGGCGGCCTTCGACCTCGGCCAACAGGCCCCGCGCCTCGACCTGGGGATCGGCCAGGGCCTCGGCGATGGTGTTGATCGGCCCGGACGGCACGCCCCTGGCCTTCAGCCGCTGGACCCAGGTCTCGGTGTCCTCGGTGGCCAGGATCGCCTCGAGCCGGGCGGCCAGGGCGTCGCGGTTGAGGACCCTGAGGCG
>DASZQQ010000456.1:0-5478 GCA_035549595.1 Caulobacteraceae bacterium | reverse complement strand
CGCGTGCACGTCCAGATCAACTTGCCCCAGATGTACATGCTGACGGCGATGGACCGCATCCGCGTCCGGACCGTCGACGCGCTACGGGGCGCGCCCGAGCTGAGCGAGGAGCGCCTGCGGCGCATGCTGACCTATCCTGCTGCGCAGGATGGTCCCCCTCCCCCGCTAGCGGGGGAGGATCACCCCCGCTCCATCAGCTCGGCGACCTCGCGCTTCAGGCGCGAGACCAGGCGGCGGGTGCGCCAGGGCAGGGTGGTCTCCACGGCCGTGCGGCGGCCGAGCTCGGAGCGTCTGTCGGAGGTCTCGTCGACGGCGCGCTTCAGCGGGTCGGCGTAGTAGGCGCCGATCTTGGCCGCGCTCATGCCGGGGGTGGAAAGCCATGCCGGCAGCAGGCCCATGAGGGCGCCCACGTCGCCCAGGATGCGCGATATGCCCATGCCGGTGGCGGGGCACGACGAGCGGAAGGCGTCGCCGATCAGCACGACGCCGGGCTGGACGTGGCCCTCGACCTGGTAGAGGTCGGTCGCCCGGGTCTCCGGCTTGCCGACCAGCCTGACCGGCCCGAGGCGCGCCTTCAGCCGCGGCATGGCCTCGAACAGGGCGACGACCGGGTCCTCCAGGCAGGCGCGGGCCCAGGCCGAGGTCGGGTCGCGGTAGCAGAACAGGTTGACCCGCATCGCCCCGTCCATGGGGAACAGGCTGACGTAGCCCATGCCGTCGCCGGCGCGCTCGCCGTGGTGCGACAGGGGCTTCAGCACGCGGCTGGCGCGGTCGGCCGGCGCGATCGAGAAGCCGACGCAGAAGGAGTGGCGCCGCCGCACGGTCACGCGCCGCACGCCGAGCGGCTCGGCGAGTTTCGACATCGGCCCGGCGGCGAGCACGACCAGACGCGCGCCCAGGCGCCGCCCGTCGGCGAGGACGACCTCCTGGCGGTCCTCCCCGGTGTTCAGCGCCTCGACCCGGCCCTGCACGCAGCGTACGCGCGCCGGCCAGGCGGCCCTCAGGCTGCGCACCATGCGCTCGTAGCGGATGCCCTCGGCGATCAGCGGCTGGCCGCCGGGGACGAGGCCCTCCAGCGCGTCGGTCACGCCGAGGCGCTCCAGGGCCTCGACCTGGGCGACGCTGAACTTCTCGCAGCGGAAATCGACGGGGTACTCGTCGTGCAGGTCGACGACGGTCACCGGCCGCCCGCGGCGCGCCAGGACCAGGGCCAGCAGCGCCCCGGCGAAGCCGGCGCCGACGATGACGATGTCGCTCTCCCCTGAACCCGACGCAGCCATCGCCATCCGCCTCCGTGCCGAAGCGGGACACACGTCCCGTACTGCACGTTCCGCGTGCAACCGCCGCGCCGGACGAGGCGCGCTCAGGGGGGCTGGGAGGTTGCCGCGTACTCGGCCAGGCGCAGGGCCAGATGGTCGAACATCAGGCGCATGCGGCGGGTGGACTTCAGGTCCTCGTGCATCACCACCCACAGCTCCATGGAGAAGCCGGCGCCCTGCAGCACGTGGACCAGGTTGGGATCGCGGCGGGCGATGCCGAACATGCAGCCGCCGATGCCGAAGCCGGCTCTGAGCGCGGCGAGTTGGGCCAGGTCGCTGTCCGAGCGGAAGGCGAAGAAGTCGCGGCCGGGCGGCAGGTTCAGCTGCTCCAGGGCGGCGCGGCCGACGGAAGCGAGGCGGTCCCAGCCGATCGCGGCGTGGCCGGCCTCGTCGGCGGTGCGCGGCTCGCCGTGCCGCTGCAGATAGCTGCGGTGGGCGAAGAGGCCCAGATGGACCGTCCCGATGCGCCTTGCCAGCAGCGCCTCCTGCTTCGGCGTCGTCATGCGCACGGCGATGTCGGCCTCGCGCCGCAGCAGATCCTCGGTGCGGTTCGACAGCACCAGCTCCACGTCGACGCCCGGATGCAGCTCGCGGAACTCGGCCAGGATCGGCGGCAGCACCTCGACGCCCATCACCTCGCTGGCCGTGACGCGCACCGTGCCACGCACGGCGTCGGCCTCGCCCGAGGCGGTGCGGATCAGGGCCTCCGCCGCCACCGCCATGGCTTCGGCGTGGGGCTTCAGGGCCAGCGCCGCCTGCGTCGGCATCAGGCCGCCGGGGGAGCGGGTGAAGAGCGCCTGGCCCAGCGCCGCCTCCAGAGCCTCCACGTGCCGGCCGACGGTCGGCTGGGCGATGCCCAGAGCCCGCGCCGCGCCGGACAGGGTGCCGGCGTCCAGGACGGCCAGGAACGAGCGGTAGAGATCCCAGTCGGGCGTGTTCATGCGAAAATGTATATCGACCGCACGACTTTCGACAATTCCGAATAGCCGGCGGCGGGCGCATGTGAAGGGCCTTGAAGGAGACCCGCCATGTCCCAACCCCGCACCGCTCCCCAAAGGACCGCGCTCGTCGTCGGCGCCACCGGCTCGTTCGGCGCCCACGCCGTGATGGCCCTGATCAAGCGCGGCTGGCGCCTGAAGGCGCTGGCCCGCGATCCCGAAGCCGCCGCCCGCAAGGCCGGCCGCCGCATGCCGATCGAGTGGATCGGCGGCGACGCCATGAACGCCGCCGACGTCGTGGCCGCCGCCGAGGGCTGCCAGGTGATCGTCCACGCCGCCAACCCGCCCGGCTATCGCAACTGGAAGGGCCTCGTTCTGCCGATGACGCGCTCGTCCATCGCCGCGGCGATCGCGCACAAGGCCCGCATCGTCGTGCCCGGCAACGTCTACAACTACGCCCCCGACGCCGGGCCGCGCATCCGCGAGGACGCGCCCCAGGTCCCTGAGACCCGCAAGGGCCGCATCCGCGTCGAGATGGAGGAGATGCTGCGCGCCGCCGTCGCCGACGGCGCCCGCACCCTGGTGATCCGCGCCGGCGACTTCTTCGGCCCGGCCGCGCCGAACAGCGCGCTGTCGTGGCTGACCACGCGCGGCAAGGGACGCGTGACCTCGGTCTACCAGGCCGGGGACGGCCGCGTCGGCCACGCCTTCGCCTACCTGCCGGACCTGGCCGAGGCCATGGCCCGCCTGCTCGACCACGACGACGAGCTGGCCCCCTACGAGACCTTCCACTTCGCCGGCCACTGGCTGGAGCGCTCGGCGGAGCTGGGAGAGGCCATTCGCCGCGTCACCGGCCGCCCGAAGCTGCCGATCCGTCCGTTCCCCTGGCCGGTCGTCTACGGCCTCTCGCCGTTCGTCGAGATGTTCCGCGAGCTGATCGAGATGCGCTACCTGTGGCGGCGCCCGATCGGCCTCGACAATGCGCGCCTGGTCGCCTTCCTCGGCGAAGAGCCCCACACCCCCCTGGACGACGCCCTTCGCGCCACCCTGGCCGACCAGGGCCTCCTGGAAGACGGAGCGGCTGTCACGCGTCCGGCGATGGCCGCGGCCTGAGGGGGCCCTCCCGGCGAAGCCGGGCCTTAGGCAAAGGCCGAATTCGACCACAGAGGACACAGAGGGGCACAGAGGTCACAGAGGTTCAGGTCGTGCAGGCTATGCGAAGCCGGCCCAGGCTCCCTCTGTGCCCCTCTGTGTACCTCTGTGGTGAAAAGCAGCGCCGGCAGCCGGTCCCGGCTTCGCCGGTCAGGCGCTACGCCGGCGGGCCTTCGGGGTATTGCGGGAGGCCGTCGGCGAGGACCACCCAGGCGAGCTTGCTGGAGGTCCAGATGTGCATCGTGGGCTTCAGGGCGTTGGGATCGTCCAGGGTCACGAGGTTCACCGATATCGTCTCGGGCAGGTCGATCGGCTCGGCGAAGAGCGGCGTGCCGCAGTGGGCGCAGCGGACTCGGTTCAGGCGGTGCGAACTGGGCGTCGCCACCGTCTCGCCGGTGACGCTGACCTTGGCGCGCGGGAACATGGCCCGGGCGAAGAAGGCCGCGCCGGTCGTGCGCTGGCAGATGCGGCAGTGGCAGACGCGCACGTTCAGCGGCGCGCCCTCGGCGGCGTAGCGCACGGCGCCGCAGAAGCAGCCTCCGGCATGGGAGTCGGTCATCGCAGCCTCCTGCGGCTTCGCCGAACTGGACGCGTCGGGTCCTTGCCCTTACATGGCCCGCGATGTCCGGCAAAACTTTGTACGACAAGATCTGGGACGCGCACGTGGTGGCCGAAGAGGCCGACGGCGAGACGGTCCTCTATATCGACCTGCACCTGATCCACGAGGTGACGACGCCCCAGGCCTTCGCCGGCCTCCGGGCCGCCGGGCGCAAGGTGCGCCGGCCCGAGCGGACGCTCGCCGTGGCCGACCACAACGTGCCCACGGAGAAGCAGGCGCTCGGCGTGGCGGCGGTCGAGGACCCCGAGGCGCGGCTGCAGCTGCAGACGCTGGAGCGCAACGTCGCCGACGCCAAGATCCAGTTCTTCCCGATGGGCGATCCGCGCAACGGCATCGTCCACGTGGTGGGCCCCGAGCAGGGCCGCACCCAGCCCGGCATGACCGTGGTCTGCGGCGACAGCCACACCTCCACCCACGGCGCCTTCGGGGCCCTGGCGCACGGCATCGGCACGTCCGAGGTCGAGCACGTCCTGGCCACCCAGACCCTGCGCCAGCGCAAGTCGAAGAACATGCGCGTGACCTTCGTCGGGACCCCGGCCCCAGGCGTCGGGCCCAAGGACTTCGCGCTCGCCATGATCGGCGAGATCGGCACCGGCGGCGGCACCGGCTACGTCATCGAATACGCCGGCGAGGCCATCGAGGCGCTGTCGATGGAAGGGCGAATGACGCTCTGCAACATGACCATCGAGGGCGGGGCCCGCGCCGGGCTCGTGGCCCCGGACGAGACCACCTTCGCCTATCTGATGGGCCGGCCGTCCTCGCCCAAGGGCGGCGCCTGGGAGATCGCGCTCGCGCACTGGAAGACCCTGTTCTCGGACAAGGACGCCCGGTTCGACCGCGAGCTCGTGATCGACGTCTCCAAGATCGCGCCCACCGTCACCTGGGGCACCAGCCCCGAGGACGTCACCGCCGTCGACGGCCGCGTGCCCGACCCGGCGGACTTCGACGAGGCCAAGGCGACGCAGATCCGCCGCGCCCTCGACTACATGGGCCTTCAGCCCGGCCAGCCGATCGCCGAGGCGCGCATCGACCGGGTGTTCATCGGCTCGTGCACCAACAGCCGCATCGAGGACCTGCGCGCCGCCGCCGCGATCGTGAAGGATCGCAAGGTCGCCGCCCACGTCAGCGCCATGGTCGTGCCGGGCTCGGGCCTGGTGAAGGACCAGGCCGAGGCCGAGGGCCTGGACCAGGTGTTCAAGGCCGCCGGCTTCGACTGGCGCGAGCCCGGCTGCTCCATGTGCCTCGGCATGAACCCCGACCGCCTGGCCCCCGGCGAGCGCTGCGCCTCCACCTCGAACCGCAACTTCGAGGGCCGCCAGGGCCGCGGCGGGCGCACCCACCTGATGAGCCCGCCCATGGCCGCCGCCGCCGCCATCGCCGGCCACATCGCCGACGTGAGGGATTTCCTGTGATGCTTCCCTCTCCCCGCTCATCCCGGCGAAAGCCGGGA
>DASZQQ010000455.1:0-16929 GCA_035549595.1 Caulobacteraceae bacterium | reverse complement strand
GGAGGGTCTCCCTCCCCTCATGGGGAGGGACAGGCGGCGAAGCCGCCAGGGTGGGGGAGTGCGACGCTCCAGGACAGCCAACCGGCTGGCGCTTTGCCGTCTTCGGACTTCCCCACCCTGCTCGCTGCGCGAGCTTTCCCTCCCCATGAAGGGGAGGGAGAGCGTCTACGCCGCCACCGGCGCCGGCCCCACGTAGCGGGATTGGGGACGGATCAGGCGGCCGCCGGCCAGCTGTTCGCGGGCGTGGGCGAGCCAGCCGGCGACGCGGCCGATGGCGAACACGCAGGTGAAGGCCGACGGCGGGAAGTCGAGGGCCTCCAGCAGGAGGGCGGTGTAGAACTCGACATTGGTCTGCAGCGACCGGTTCGGCTTGCGCGCTTTCAGGATGGCCAGCGCCGCCTGCTCCACCGCCTCGGCGAAGGCGAGGCGTCCGGGCAGGACGTTCGAGCCCTCGCCCAGCGCCTTCACCGCCCGCTTCAGGGCGTCGGCGCGGGGGTCGCGCACGCGGTAGACGCGGTGGCCGAAGCCCATCAGCCGCTCGCCGGAGTCCAGCGCCCCTTCTATCCAGGCGCGGGCGTTGTCCGGCGTTCCGATGGCGTCGAGCATGTCGATCACCGGCCCCGGCGCGCCGCCGTGCAGCGGCCCCTTCAGGGCGCTGATGCCGGCCAGAACTGCGCTCGTCAGGCCGGCGCGGGTCGAGGCGACGACGCGGGCGGCGAAGGTCGAGGCGTTGAGGCCGTGGTCGCAGACCGTGACCAGGTAGGCGTCGAGCGCATCCGCCTCGGCCTCGGTGGGCGCGTGGCCCTTGATCATGCGCAGGATGTCGGCGGCGTGGCGCAGCGACGGGTCCGGCGCGAGCGGGGCCTGGCCGGCCTGGACACGGGTGACGGCGGCGGTGAACACGGCCGGCGCGGCCACCAGGCGAAGCGCGGTGGCGAGGCCGTCGCCGTCGGCGAGGCGGGCGGTCAGGGCGCGCATGGCCTCGATCGGCGTGCGCGAGGCGAGCTCGGCGTCCAGCGCGCGCACCTCGGCGAACACCTCGGCCCTGGCGGCCCCGATCGCAGGCTGCAGGTCCGCCGGCAGGCCGTCGAAGAAGCCGTCGAACAGCAGCCGCGCAGCCTCCTCGTAGGTCGTGTGGCCGGCGAGCTGGTCGAGCGAGCGGCCGCGGATCACCAGCCGTCCGGCGTCGCCGTCCACCTCGGACAGCACGGTTTCGGCGGCGACGATGCCTTCCAGTCCGTCAATGCCGTCAATCAATGTCTTTCTCCTTGATCGGTCGAGACGGACATGGAACCATGTTGATGTGGCGTCAATCTTGATCATCAACATCAACATATGACCGACTGGCTGACCGCCGAGGAAGCGATGCTGCGGCTGGGGGTGCGCCCCCAGACCCTGTACGCCTACGTCAGCCGCGGCCGGGTCCGGGCCGAGGCCGACCCCGCCGATCCGCGCCGCAGCCGCTATCGCGCCGGCGACATCGCCGCCCTCTCCGGGCGCAAGGCGCGCAGCCGCAAGCTGGCCGACGTGGCCGCCGAAGCCATCGCCTGGGGCGAGCCGGTGCTGGCCAGCGCCATCACCACCGTCGCCGACGGCCGGCTGTGGTACCGCGGCCAGGACGCCGCCGCCCTGGCAGAAACCGAGACGCTGGAGGCGGTGGCGCGGCTGCTGCGCGGCGGCCTGGGCGCCCCGCCGACCGAGGAGACGAGCCGCGTCTATCGCGGCGAGACCTTCCGCGAGCGTGTCTTCGCCCTGCTGGCCGAACGGGCGGCCGGCGATCCGCCGTCGCTGGGCCGCGAGCCCGGGGAACTGGCCGACGAGGCCGCCCAGCTGCTCGACGAGATCGCCGACGCCGTGGCCGGCGAGCCCGGCTACGGCCCGATCCACGAGCGCCTCGGCGAGGCCTGGAGCGCGCCCCGCGACCACTGGGACCTGATCCGCCGCACCCTGGTGCTGCTGGCCGACCACGAGCTGAACGCCTCGACCTTCGCGGCCCGGGTGGCGGCCTCCACCGGCGCCTCGCTGGCGGCGGCGGCTCTGGCCGGGCTCTCGGCCCTGGTCGGCCCGCTGCACGGCGGCATGGCGCGCCAGGTCGGCGACTTCGCGGACGACATCGAGCGCCTGGGCGTGGCCGCCGCGGTCGGCCGCTGGAGCAACCCGTCCGGCGCCCTGCCGGGCTTCGGCCACCGGCTCTACCCCGAGGGCGACGTTCGCGCCCGCGCGCTGCTCTCGGGCTTCGAACCGCGTGCGGACCTGGAGGTCCTGCGCCGGCGGGTCGAGGCGGTCAGCGGCCTGCCGGCCAACGTCGACTACGCCCTCTTCGCCCTGGCCGAGACGCTGGGCCTGCCGGACGACGCGCCCTTCGCCCTCTTCGCCATCGGCCGGGCGGCCGGCTGGATCGCCCACGCCATGGAGCAGGCCGCGACCGGGGCCCTCATCCGCCCGCGCGCCCGCTACGTCGGTCCGCCGCCGCCGGCCTGAACGGCATTGAGCGCGGCGGCGCTTTCGGGCTCAACTGCCGCTCATGTCGCTGCCGCTTCGCCGCCTTGCGGTCGAGAACTACCGTTCGCTGAGGAAGCTCGCCCTGCCCGTCGAGCGGCTGACGGTGTTCGCCGGCGCCAACGGCGCGGGCAAGACCAACCTCTACCGCGCCCTGCAGCTGGTGCAGGCCTCGGCGCTCGGGACCCTGGCCGAGGACCTCGCCGCGGAGGGCGGTATGGACAGCGCCTTCTGGGCCGGCGAGCGGCCGCGCGGGCCGGCGCAGATCCGCCTCTGCGTCGGCCTGGGCCTGACGCCGGGCGCGCCCGATTTCGAGTACGAGGTGGTGATCGGGTTTCCGGTGCGGGGCGTCTCGGCCGCCTTCGAGCTCGAGCCGCAGGTGAAGAGCGAGAGCCTCGTCCAGCGCCACGGCCGGCGGATGGTGAAGCTGCTCGACCGCGAGGGGCCGCGCGTGGCGGTGCGCGACGCCGACGGCGTTCTCGGCGAGGCGGGGGAAGGGCTGCTCGCCAGCGAGACCGCGCTGGGGCGGCTGGCCGATCCCGGCCGCTATCCGGACCTCGACCTCGTCCGCCGCACCCTGGCCGACTGGCGCTTCCACCACGACCTGCGGACCGACTCGTCCTCGCCGCTGCGCCGCCCGTGCCTGGCGGTGACCAGCCCGACGCTGTCGTCCGACGGCGGCAACCTGGCGGCGGTGTTCGCCACCCTGGCCCATATCCGTGAGGAGACCACCGACCTCGACGCGGCCGTGGCCGACGCCTTCCCCGGCGCGCAGCTGGACATCCCGCATCCGGGCCGGACCGCAAGCTTCGGCCTCGTCTTCCCCGACTATCCGCAGCGGGTGTTCGAGGCGCACGAGCTCTCGGACGGCACCTTGCGCTTCCTCGGCCTCGCCGGCGCCCTGCTGTCGTACCGCCCGCCGGCCTTCATCGCCCTCAACGAGCCCGAGGCCAGCCTGCATCCGGATTTGCTCGAACCTCTGGCCCGGATGATCGTCGCCGCCTCCGACCGCGCCCAGATCTGGATCGTCACCCACTCCGAACGCCTGGCCGCGGCCCTGGAACGCTTCGGGGCCGTGAAGCCGCGCCGGGTGGTCAAGGCGGCCGGCGCGACGACGATCGAGGGCCTGAGGTTCGGGATGTTCGACGACGAGGAGGAATGAGGCGCGCCGTCAGCGCCCCGGCGGGGCCGCGGCCCTCGCCCCACCAGGAGCAGTCCCCGACGCCCCGCGCGCCCGCCGGGCGAGCGCGGGAACGAACGGAGTCTGATAGAGCCATGCGTGCATTGCAGCTTCCGTGTAGCGGCCGCTACGCGGCCGTCATGTAGAATGCAACAAGGGGAGTCATGATCAGTCGCGACGAACAGCGCGCCCGCGTGGTCGACCAGCTGGCCGCCCACCTGCTGCGGACCGGACTGGCGGACGCGAGCCTTCGCCAGCTGGCGGGCGCGGCGGGCGTCAGCGATCGCATGCTGCTCTACTATTTCAGCGACAAGGCCGAGGTGCTCGCCGCCGCCCTGGAGCGGGTCGCCGCCCAGCTGGCCGGGCGTCTGGAAGCGGCCGTGCCGGCCGGGACCGTGCTGCCGGCGTCGAAGCTGATCGCCGTCGCGGCCGTGCTCACGACCGAGGACGAGATGCGCCCCTACATGCGGCTGTGGATCGAGGTGGTCGCGGCCGCCGCGCGCGGGGAGGCGCCGTTCGTCGAGATCGCGCGGCAGATCGCGGCGGGGTTCATGCAGTGGATCGAGGCGCGCCTCGTCCCGGGCCAGCCGGACGATCCCGAGGCCCGGCAGGCCGCTGCAGCGGCGATCCTGGCCGCGATCGACGGCCTCGCGCTGCTCGAAGTCTGCGCCGGCGGGGACCTGACGAAGAGCGCCGCGCAGACGATGGGAACCCTGCTGCGCGATTGACCGCTTCTTCGCGATCTCGGCCCCGTCTGTCAGGTCTGCAGCGAGCCGAGCACGACCGGGTGCTGCGCGTCGCCAGCCTCGAACGCGACCATGACCGAGCCGCCGATGGTCGGCGCAGCGTTGGGAGGCGCGCCGAAGGCCATGCAGACGGGCGCCCAGGCGGTCGTCATCAGCACGCCGGGAATGCGGACCTGCACCCGCCCGGCGGCGTCCGGGTCGGCCGTGTTGACGATCACGCCGCGATAAACGCCACCGTACTGCGCCATGGTCCCCTCCTGCGGGTTGCGCCGTCAGGGCGACCATACCGCCTCGCTGACCGATAGGGGAGGGATCGGGGACACGGACCCTTCGGGATCATGTCCCCGATGAAGCGTACGGGCTGAGGTCGATGCCCGGGTAGCGCAGGGCGACGTCGCGCAGGGTCTGGGCGTTCCAGTATTCGGAGCCGGCCGGGGGCCAGCCGAAGAGGTCGCGCTGGCGGGGGGTCATGTTGATCATGGCCTCGCGGAAGCCGGGGCGGTCGGCGTGGTCGGGCCACGACATCTTGCCGTTCCAGCGCCAGCCACGGGCCGTGAAGTCGACCGGCATCACGAACCGCGAGCGGCCCGGCGCCTTGAAGTTGGACCCCCGGTGCAGGACGTCGGTCTTGTAGATCAGCATGCTGCCGGCCGGGCCCTCGACGGATTCCTCCCGGTCGAAGAACTCGCCCATCGGCATTTCCTTCGGGATCAGCGGCAGGTCGCGCGTGTGTTCCAGGGGCACGACCTTGGTCGGCCCGTCGTCGGCGGTGACGTCCGACAGGAGGATGAAGGTCGTCATCTGGGTGTGCACGCCGTCCAGGCGCGGCACGACCAGGGTGTGGTTGCCGAAGTCGCGGTGGTGCGGCTGGTCGTAGTCGATGGCGCCGGCGTACTTGGCCCAGAGCTCGACCTTGTAGCACTCGATGTCCTTGGTCTGGAGGAACCGCTCGGCCGCGTCGATCAGGTCGGGGTAGACGGCGATGCGGTTCAGCGCCCAGGACGGATAGGGGAAGAACCTCAGGCCCGCGAACTGGCTCCTCCGGAAGCGCGCGTTCGTCGGCGAGTCCGGGTCGGCGAAATAGGCCTCCGGCGTCGGGAAGATCTCCCAGAGCGCGTCCTGCGCGGCCTTCAGGGTGTCGGGGTCGAGGAAGTTCTCCACGACGGTGTAGCCGCGGTCCCAGATCTCGGCGAGCTGGGCGTCGGTAACGCGCACGATGAGGTCTCCTAGGGTGACGAGGGTCGCGAAGGGAGCGGTTCGATTGATCGATGTCAACGCGACGCGCTCGCGGCGGCGCTCAACTGGCGCCATGCGCACCCTGATCGCCGCCGCCGTCCTGGTCCTCCTCGCCGTCCAGCCGGCAATGGCGCGCAATCGCGCCGCGGACCGCGGCTTCGACTACGCGCGCCGCAACTGCGCCATGTGCCACGCCATCGGCGCCTCGGGCCAGAGCCCCAACGCCATGGCCCCGCCGTTCCGCGAGCTGCACAAGCGCTATCCGGTCGACAACCTCGCCGAGGCCCTGGCCGAGGGCATCCTCACCGGCCACCCGCAGATGCCGGAGTTCCGCCTGTCGCCGGCCGAGATCGACGACCTGATCGCCTACCTGAAGACCCTGCAGCCGGCCCAGGGCGCCATGCGCGCCCACACCCCGTCCAGGGGCCGCTAGGCGACGACCGGGGCGGCGGCGAAGCCGCGATTTTGGGACCCACGAACCACACGAACCACACGAACGATCCGCGGCGGTCACGAACGCCGGCGGCCCAACGAACCCGTTCGTGTGGTTCGTGTGGTTCGTGGTCAATTCGTTCGGGCGGTCGTCCGCGACGAAACGCTGACGGATATCGCCTCAGCGCTTGAGCTTGCGCTTCGCCACCGCCAGCAGGCGCTCGGCCGGCTCGCGGCCGGCGACGATGAAGAAGCCGGAGCCCAGGATGGCCCCGATCAGGAACGACAGACTCATGGATGGCTCCGACAACTGCGGCTCCGTCCTCTTGCGCGAAGCGGGCCGCCCTGGCGATGCGGCAGAGGGACGCGAACGCCGTCCTGCGGCTCAACGTGACGTGGAAGGCGTCCAGGCGGCGCCGTCCCACCATGCCGTCAGGCGCGGCGCCGGGTGGGTGTAGGCGGCCTTGCACACGGTCCGGGCGCGGCCGTGCTCGAGGATCGAGACGGTGTGGTACTCGTAGGCCTCGGCCGTGGGGGCGATGGACTCGGTCGACCGGGTCTCGAGGTAGACGCGGTTCCCGAGCCTGAACCAGCGGGCGCGGTCGTCGCGGCAGCCGCCGGACGGATAGGTGTCGCGGTCGTTCATGCCCTGCAGACGCATCAGCGCCGGATGGAGGCCGCCGCGCCCCGCCGCCGTGTCGTAGTAGCTGATCTCGCAGCCGGCCCCTGCGCCGCTCGAGATCTCGCCCTGGAACACCTCGCTGCGGCGCCTCGAATTGTCGACGTCGGCCTTGAGGCGCGCCACCAGCCGGGCGGTCCCGCCGGGCGGGTCGAAACGTTTGTCGTCCCGCGGCGCAGCCAGAGGATCAGGCGGCAGGAAGCGGACCTTGCCGGCCCCGAGCGCGCGGCAGACCGGGGCGTCGGCCTTGCGCGCCGGCCGCAGCGACACCGTCGCGTGCGGCTGGAAGCGGCACAGCGGCCGCTCGCGGAAGGCGCCGGTGATGCGTGAGGCGTAGGCGAGGTAGCCGGTCCCGCGTCCAGCGAAGGTCAGGACATAGGCGCGGCCGTTGGCGACCAGCCAGCGCACAGAGCCGCCGAAGAAGGCGCCGTCCGGGTAGCCGAGGTCGAGCGGCGGGACCTCGACCGCGCGGCCGTCCGCGCGGCGGATCTGGTAGCTCTCGACGTGGGCCGTGCCCTCGTCGGCGACCGAGAGCTGCTCGACCTGGCCGTCGCCGTCGAGGTCCAGGGCTGCGGCGGTCACGGTGCGCTTCGCCAGCGTCTCGCCCGTCCCGGCCGCCAGGCTGCGGCAGAGGGCGACATCGAGCTGGTCCATGCCGGCCGGCGGCTCGGGGATCGCCGGCGGAACGGGCGGGGCCGCCGAGGCGCCGAGCGCCGCACCGGTCAGCAGGACCGAGAGCAGGCCGTGCGGCTTCATGGCGCGCCGGTCACGGTCGGCCGCCCGGCCTCGCGGTAGACGACCCCGCCCTTCATCACGAAGGCGACGTGGTCGAGCAGGGCCGGGTCGGTGAGCGGATCGCCGTCGACGGCGACGAGGTCGGCGAAGCGGCCGGCCTGGACCGAGCCGATGCGATCCGAGGCGCCGATCAGGTCGGCGGCGTTGCGCGTCGCGGCCCAGATGGCGTCCAGCGGGCGCATGCCGGCGCCGATCATCAGGCCGAACTCCATGGCGTGGTCGCCCTCGCCGATGTCGGTGCCGTAGGCGATCTTCACGCCGGACTTCAGGGCGACCGGGAAGTTCTTCTTTGGCAGCAGGTCGTTGGCCAGCTCCTTGGGCGCCGTGCCGGGGGTCAGCAGCTCGGGATGGTCGCGCGCGGCCACGTAGAACACCTCGAACACCGTCAGGGTCGGCACCAGGTAGGTCCCGTGCGCCTTCATCAGGGCGAAGGTGTCGGGTGTGGCGAACGAGCCGTGCTCGACGGAATCGACGCCCGCGCGGACGGCGGCCTCGATCGCCGGCGCCGGGTAGATGTGGGCGGCGACCTTCATGCCCAGGCTGTGGGCGGTCTCGACAGCGACGCGCATCTCCTCGTCGGTCATCAGCTGGGCGCGCGGATCGTCGCCGGTGGATGCGATACCGCCCGACGGCATCAGCTTGATGAGGTCGGCGCCGCGGCGCCTGTGCTCGCGCACGCGGATGCGCGCCTCGTCGGGCGTGTCGACGAGACCGTTGTCCCAGCCGTCGTGGCGCAGGCCCGGGTCGAGGCCGTTGCGCGGATCCTCGTGCCCGCCGATCGGGCCCAGCGGCTCCAGCGACACCCAGAGGCGTGGCCCGGCGATCTTGCCGCCGGCGATGGCGTCGCGCACCGCCACCGTCTCGTCGCCGCCGCCGACGTCGCGCGCGGCGGTGAAGCCCTGCTGCAGCATCGCCCGCACATAGACGGCGGCGTCGAAGGCGCGGTCGAGGTCGGTGTGCGTCAGCCAGTCCTCGGTGGCGTTCACCCGGCTCGGCAGCTTCGCCGAAATGTGCACGTGGCAGTCGATGAAGCCGGGCATCACCGTGGCGCGGGAGAGGTCGATCACCTCGGCGCCGGCCGGCGTCGCGTAGCCGGGCTGGACGGCGACGATGCGGTCGTCGTGGATCAGGATCGAGACCTCGTGGCGCGGGGCCTCGGAGACGGCGTCGATCAGGGTCCCGGCGTGGACCACCACGTCTCGGGCGGCGGCGCGGCCGGCGGCCAGCAACGTCAGGGCCAGGACGGCCGCCAGGCTGAGCGATCGGCGCACGCGAACTCCTTCGGTCGGAAGCCCTCATGTAGGCCAAGCTCGCGGCCCCGCGTCAACGCGGGGGATGACGGTGGGGTTACGGTGACACTGTATGAAATGGCGTCCGGCATTACGGTGACACTGTATGAAATAGCGGCGACGCCGACAGCTGGCGGCCATTGCGGACGCTATTTCATACAGTGTCACCGTAACCCGCTCAGCACGTTCAGCAGCCGGTCCACGTCTTCCGGGTCGTGGTAGAGGCCAAGGCCGATGCGGAGCACGTCGCCGCGGACGTCGGTGATCACGTCGCGCGCTTCGAGCGCGGCCTGCCAGGCGGCGGCGTCAGGGCTGCGCAGGGCCAGGAAGCGGGGAGGCGGACCGTCGAACACGATCGGCTCCGCATCGCCCAGGGGCGTCGACGGGAGGCCCTGCAACAGCTGGGCGCGCAGCGGGGCGACATGGGCGTTGATCGCCGCCGTCGTCAGGCCTTCCCGGGCCAGCATCTCGCGCACGGCGACGAAGCGGTAGAGACCTGACGGATCGAAGGTCGAGCCCAGGAAGCGGCGGGCGTCGGGGACGTAGCCCACCGCGCCGGGCGGCGCGGCGAGGTCGTCGAACTCAGCGTACCAGCCGGTGATCTGCGGCCGCGGACCGAAGCCCGGCGGGGCGTGCAGGAAGGCGACGCCCTCGCCGGCCATGGCGTACTTGTAGCCGCCGGCCAGGTAGAACACCGACGGCGCGGCGGCGGCGAGGTCCTGCTCGATCGCCATGAAACCGTGGTAGCCGTCGATCACCACCCACGGCCCCTCCGGCCGGGCGAGGGCGGCGAGTTGGTTCACCTGCGTGAAGGCGGCTCCGCTGCCGAACATCACCTGGCTGACGAAGATCAGGTCCACGTCGCCGGCGCCGGTGCGCGCCCGGGCCCGCTCGACGAAGCGCTCGGAGAAGTGGGGGCCGGCGGCGACGCGCTCCACCACCGCCGCCCCGGCCTCCTCCCAGCGCGCGGCCTGGCGGCGGAAGCTGTGGAACTCGCCGTCGCTGGTGAGGATGCGCCAGGGCTGCCGCGGCAGGGCCGAGGCGATGCGGAGCAGGAAGTCGTGGGTGTTCTGGCCGAACACCACCGTCGATGGGTCGGGCAGGCGAAGTTCGTCCGCCACGTGGCGCTGCCCCGCCGGCCAGACCTCGTCCATCACCCGCGCCCACTTGCGGTCGGCGAGGCGGGCCGCGTCCTCCCAGGCCGCCAGGTGGCCCTCGTAGCTGGCGTCGGGCCAGAGGTGATGGCTGTGGGCGGCGAAGTGCAGCCGCCCCGGCGCCGCGGCCAGCGCGCGCCCGAAGAGCCGTTTGAAGCTCGTCACAGCCGGGTCCTGAGCGACCACAGCTCGGGGAAGGCGCGCCTGGCCAGGGTGGATTCCAGGTAGGGCACGCCCGGCGTGCCGCCCGTGCCGGGCTTGCCGCCGATGATGCGGCTGACGGTCAGCACGTGCTTGTGCCGCCAGGTGGCGAGGGCGTCGTCGATGTCGACCAGCTTCTCGGCCAGCTGGTACAGCTCCCACCAGCGGTGCGGGTCCTGGTAGACCTCGGCCCAGGCGTCCTCCACCGCCGCGCTCGGCTGGTAGGGCCGGGTGAAGTCGCGGCTCAGGACCTCGTCGCCGAGGTCGAAGCCGGCGCGGCCGAGGGCGGCGTTGGCCTCGTCCCACAGGCTGGCCTCGGTGGCGAAGCGCGCGGTGAGCGGGCCCGGCGGGCCCCCGCCCCCGCGGATGCCGAGCAGGGTCTCGACGGCGCGGAACTGGTCGGACTGGAAGCCCGAGCTCGTGCCCAGCACACCGCGGAAGCTGGTGTAGTCGCTGGGCGTCATGGTGGTCAGCACCTCCCACGACAGCGTCATCACCGCCTGGATGCGGCTGACCCGGGCGAGGCTCTTGTAGGCCTCGACGGGCTCGTCCCTGGCCACCAGGGACTTCGCCAGCTCCAGCTCGGCGATGGTCTGCTTGAGCCACAGCTCCTTGGTCTGGTGGACGATGATGAACAGGAGCTCGTCGTGGCGGCCCGACAGGGGGTGCTGCGCGCCGAGGATCTGGTCGAGGGCCAGATAGCGGCCGTAGGTCATCTGCGTCATGCTTCGACCTAACACGTCGCCGACGGGCGCGCAGGCGCCGGCGCAACTTCAGGGAGCAAGGCCATGCTCGAGGGCGTCCACCGCAACCCGGCCCAGGAGCGGGTCGACTATGGCCGCCCGGCGGCCGAGGCCGTGCGCGAGCTGGCCGGCGACTGGGGCGCGCGGCGGATCCTGCTGACCACCACGCGGTCCCTGGCCGGCGGCCTCGCGGCGCGGCTGGCGTCGGACCTCGGCGACCGCTGCGTAGGGACCTTCGCCGGCGTCTCGGCCCACTCGCCGCGCGAGGGGGTGATCGGCGGCGCGGCCGAGGCGCGGCGCCTCGGCGCCGACCTCCTGGTGGCGCTGGGCGGCGGCTCGGTGGTCGACGCGACCAAGGTGATGCAGCTGGCGCTGTGGGCCGGGATCGACACCGCGGAAGGACTCGGGCCTTACCGCGCCGGCCGCGGCGCGGACCGCGTGGACGCCGCCGCCGTGGTTCCGGGCGTGCGCATGGTCGCCGTGCCGACCACCCTCTCGGCCGCCGAGTTCACGCCCTTCGCCGGGGTCAGCGATGCGGCCCGCCACGTCAAGGAAGGCTACGCCCACCCGGCCCTGGCCCCGCGCGCCGTGGTGCTGGACCCGGCGATGACACTGCAGACACCGCCCAGGCTCTGGCTCTCCACGGGCATGAAGGCCGTCGACCACGCCGTCGAGCAGCTCTGCAACCCTTCACGCGCGCCCTACGCCGACGCCCTGGCGGCCGAGGGGCTGAAGGGCCTCGCCGCGGGCCTGCCGGCGAGCCGCGAACGGCCGGATGACCTCGAGGCGCGGCAGGCCTGCCAGATCGGCATGTGGCTGGCCATGGCCGGCGCCAGCACGGGCCGCGGCCTCGGCGCCAGCCACGCCATCGGCCACACCCTGGGCGGCAGCTACGGCGTGCCGCACGGCGAGACCTCGTGCGTCGCCCTGCCGGCGGTGCTGAAGTGGAACGAGGCCGTCGCGCCGGAGCGTCAGCGCCTGGTGGCGGCGCTCATGGGCCGGCCGGACCTCTCCGCGGCGGACGCCGTCCGCGGCCTGGCCCAGAGCCTCGGCCTGCCGACCCGCCTATCGGACGTCGGCATCCGCCCCGACCAGTTCCAGGCCATCGCCGAACACACCATGACCGACCGCGGCGTCCGCTCGAACCCGCGCCCGATCACCGGACCGGCGGACATCGTCGAGATCCTTCAGATCGCGCAATAGGAAGGGGAACCACGAAAGACACGAAAGGACACGAAAGCGCTCGGGCGCCAGCGGTTCTGGTTATTGCGAGGTTCGCTGGCGGCTGCGCCGCCTTGATGTCCACGAACCACACGAACCACACGAACGGGTATCGCCTGTCCCCCGCGCCGCGGCCCCCTGAACGCGTTCGTGTGGTTCGTGTGGTTCGTGGACAATTCAAAGGGGGCGACTGCCGTCGCCCGGGCGGCGCCGGCCAACGCGCTGCGCCAGCCGAGGGGACAGGATCTCGTCTTTCGTGGTTCCAAAATCGGAACCACCGAAGCCTCAGCCCTCGGCGGTGTCCCGGTAGTAGGGCACGACTTCGCCGCGGACCTTGACGGTCATCGGGTTGCCGCGCCGGTCGAGGGTCTTGCCGACGGCCAGGCGCACCCAGCCCTCGGAGACGCAGTACTCCTCGACGTTGGTCTTCTCCTCGCCCTTGAATCGGATGCCGACGCCGCGCTCCAGCGCGGCCGGGTCGTGGAACGGGCTCGAAGGGTCGACGCAGAGGCGGTCGGGCGGAGTGTCGGACATGGCGCGCGTTTAGCCACCTCTCTCCCGGCTGTCATCCCGGAATGCTCGCGGCGCCGCCAAGGTCGCCGCTGGCGCTGTCAAACCTGTCCACGAACCACACGAACAGTCATCGTCTGTCTCGAACGACCGCGGATACACGGGTTCCGTTCGTGTGGTTCGTGGACAATCTCTTCGTCGCAGGGGCCGAAGGGAGCGGGCTCACGCCCGCTCGTGCTCGGCCTCCTCGGTCTCCAGCGGCGCTTCGAGGCGGCCGAGCATCTCCTTCGGGCAGACCTGCCAGAAGGCGGTGCGGGCGGTTGGCCAGTCGCGCAGGAGTTCGTCGGCGAGCAGCGAGCCGGTCTCGCGGGCGTGTTCGGCGACGAGGGCCTTCAGGACCCCCTCCCAGTGCGGCGAGGCGAGGCGGCGCCAGACCACGGAGCCGGCGTTGGCCATGGCCTCGAAGCGGTTCTCCGGGTCGTGCACGAAGGCCATGCCGCCGGTCATGCCGGCCGCGAAGTTGAAGCCCACGGGGCCGAGGATCACCGCCGTCCCGCCGGTCATGTACTCGCAGCCGTTGGCGCCGACGCCCTCGACCACGGCTGTGGCGCCGGAGTTGCGCACTGCGAACCGCTCCCCCGCCCGGCCGGCGGCGAACAGGCGCCCGGCGGTGGCGCCATAGAGCACCGTATTGCCGAGGATCGCCTGGTCGCGGGCGGCGCGCAGGCCCGGGGCCGGACGCACCACCACGGTCGCGCCCGAGAGCCCCTTGCCGACGTAGTCGTTGGCCTCGCCGGTGAGTTCGATCCTGAGGCCCTGCACCGCGAAGGCGGCGAGGCTCTGGCCGGCCGAGCCCTTGAGCTGCACGGTCAGGTGGCCGGCGGGCAGGCCGGTCATGCCGAACTTGCGCACGATGTGGCTGGAGATGCGCGCGCCGATCGCCCGCGCGGTGTTCCTGACCGTGTAGGTCAGCTGCATCTTCTCGCCGTGATCCAGCAGCGGCGCGGCGTCGCGCACGATCTGGGCGTCCAGGGTGTCGGGCAGTTCGGTGCGGCCCTCGACGGTGCAGTAGGGCTTGTTGGGGCCTGGATCGGCCCGCACCAGCAGCGGGTTGAGGTCGAGGTCGTCCAGGTGCTCGCCGCCGCGGCTCACCTGCTGCAACAGGTCCGAGCGACCGACCACGTCCTGCAGCGAGCGGAAGCCCAATGCGGCGAGGATCTCGCGCACCTCCTCGGCGATGAACGAGAACAGGTTGATCACCTTCTCCGGACTGCCGGAGAACTTCGCCCTCAAGGCCTCGTCCTGGGTGCAGACACCCACCGGGCAGGTGTTGGAGTGGCACTGGCGCACCATGATGCAGCCCATGGCGATCAGGCTGGCGGTGCCGATGCCGAACTCCTCGGCCCCCAGCATCGCGGCCATGACGATGTCGCGGCCGGTGCGCATGCCGCCGTCGGCGCGCAGGCGCACCGAGTGGCGCAGGTTGTTCAGGGTCAGCACCTGGTTGGCCTCGGAGAGGCCCATCTCCCACGGCGCGCCGGCGTACTTGATCGAGGTCTGGGGCGAAGCGCCGGTGCCGCCCACGTGGCCCGAGATCAGGATCACGTCGGCCTTGGCCTTGGCGACGCCGGCGGCGATGGCGCCGATGCCGGTCATGGCGACCAGCTTCACGCACACCCGCGCCACCGGATTGATCTGCTTGAGGTCGTAGATGAGCTGGGCCAGGTCCTCGATCGAATAGATGTCGTGGTGCGGCGGCGGGCTGATCAGCATCACGCCGGGCGTGGCGTGCCTGAGCCGCGCGATCATCTCGGTGACCTTGAAGCCGGGCAGCTGGCCGCCCTCGCCGGGCTTGGCCCCTTGCGCGACCTTGATCTCGATCTCGCGGCACTGGTTCAGGTACTCGGCGGTGACGCCGAAGCGGCCCGAGGCGATCTGCTTGACGGCGCTGTTCGGGTTGTCGCCGTTCGGCAGCGGCCGGTAGCGGGCCGGGTCCTCGCCGCCCTCGCCGGAGACGCTCTTCGCGCCGATCCGGTTCATGGCGATGTTCAGCACCCCGTGCGCCTCGGGCGAGAGGGCGCCGAGGCTCATGCCGGGGGTGACGAAGCGCTTGCGGATCTCGTTGACGCTCTCGACCTCGTCTAGGGCGACCGGGCCGTTCGGGCTGCGGAAGTCCAGGAGCTCGCGCAGCTGGATCGGCCGCCGGGCTCCCTGGGCGAGCGCCGCCGAATAGGCCTTGTAGGCCTCGTAGTCGCCGCTGTCGCACGCGCGCTGCAGCATGTGGATCAGGCGCGCCTCGAAGGCGTGCGCCTCGCCCGAGCGGCGGGCCTTGTAGAAGCCGCCGACCGGCAGGCTGACGGCAGAGGCGTTCCAGGCCCGACGATGGTTGTCCACCGCCCGCGCCTCGAGGCCGGCGAGGCCGATGCCGGAGATGCGGCTGGGCATGCCCGGGAAGAACTCCGCCGCCAGGGCGCGCGACAGGCCCACAGCCTCGAAATTGTAGCCGCCGCGGTACGACGAGATCACCGAGATGCCCATCTTCGACAGGATCTTCAGCAGGCCGCCCTCGATGGCGGTCTTGTAGTTCAGGCAGACGTCGCGGAGCGTCAGGCTCCCGGCGAGGCCCCGCTCCAGGCGGTCCTGCAGGCTCTCCTGGGCGAGGTAGGCGTTGATCGCCGTGGCGCCGACGCCGACCAGGACGGCGAAGCCGTGGGTGTCGAGGCACTCGGCCGAGCGCACGATCAGGGAGACGTAGCTGCGCAGGCCCCGGGCCACGAGGTGCGAGTGCACCCCGCCGGTGGCGAGGATCATCGGCAGGGCGATGCGCTCGGGCCCCGAGCCCTCGTCGGTGAGTACGATGGCGCCGCAGCCGCGCAGGGCGGCGTCCTCGGCCTCCGACCGGATGCGGTCGAGGGCCGCGCGCAGGGCGTCGCCGGGGCGGGCGTCCCCGGCCGGCAGCGGGAAGGTGCAGTCGATGACCGCCAGGGTCTTCTCGCCCATGAACCGCGTCATGCGCTGGTACATGCCGGTGGTCAGCACCGGGCTTTCCAGCACATAGACGTCGGTCTGGGCCTCGTCCTGGGCGAGGATGTTGCCGAGGTTCTTGAACCGGGTCTTCAGGCTCATGACGGCCGTCTCCCGGAGGGAGTCGATCGGCGGGTTGGTCACCTGGCTGAAGTTCTGGCGGAAGAAGTGCGACAGCGGCCGGTAGCGGTCCGACAGCACCGCCAGCGGCGTGTCGTCGCCCATCGAGCCGACGGCCTCCTTGCCCTCCTCGATCATCGGGGCGAGGACCAGCTCCATGTCCTCCAGGGTCATGCCGGCGGCGGCCTGGCGGCGGGTCAGCTCCTCGCGGCCGAAGCGGCGCGGCTCGTCGCCGGGGCCGATGGTCTTCTCCAGCTCGACCATGTTGCCGAGCCAGTCCGTGTACGGATGGGCGGCGGCGAGATCGTCGATGATCTCCTCCTCGCCGTAGAGCCGGCCCTCGGCGAGGTCGACGGCGATCATGCGGCCGGCCGAGATGTGCGCCTTGCGGACGATGCGGGCATCGGGCAGGCCGAACATGCCGGCCTCCGAGCCCAGGGCGACGAGGCCGTCGTCGGTCCAGGCGACGCGCATCGGGCGAAGGCCGTTGCGGTCCTTGCCGGCCACCACCCAGCGTCCGTCGGTGGCGCAGACCGCGGCCGGGCCGTCCCACGGCTCCATGACCGCGTTGCAGTAGGAGTAGAGCGCCCGGTGCTCGGGCTTCATCTGGGCGTCGCCCTTGGAGGCCCAGGCCTCGGGGATCAGCAGGGCCTTGGCCATGGGCGCCGAGCGGCCGGCGCGGACCAGCACCTCGAAGGTGTTGTCGAGCGCGGCGGAGTCCGAGCCGCCCGGCTGGATCACCGGCTTGATGTCCTCGCCGAAGTCGCCGAACGCCTGGGCGGCCATGCGGATCTCATGGCTCTTCATCCAGTTGGAGTTGCCCTTCAGCGGGTTGATCTCGCCGTTGTGGGCCAGCATCCGGAACGGCTGGGCCAGCCGCCATTCGGGGAAGGTGTTGGTCGAATAGCGCTGGTGGAAGATCGCCACGGCCGCCGAGAAGCGGTCGTCGGTCAGGTCCGGGTAGAACTCGTCGATGTGCTCGGCGAGGAACATGCCCTTGTAGATGATCGACTTGGCCGAGAGCGAGCAGACGTAGAAGCCCGGCAGGTTGGACGCCGCCACCCGCTTCTCGATCCGCTTGCGGCATAGGAACAGGGTCC
>DASZQQ010000454.1:0-2632 GCA_035549595.1 Caulobacteraceae bacterium | reverse complement strand
AGATCGAGCCCGCGCGCGGCGACGTCGGTGGCGACGCAGACCCGGGCGTGACCGTCGCGCAGGGCCTGCAGCGCGTCGGCCCGCTCCTTCTGCGACAGCTCGCCGGACAGGGCGACGACCGAGAAGCCGCGCTCGCGCAGGGCCGCGTTCAGGTGGCGCACGCCGTCGCGGGTGGCGCAGAACACCAGCGCCCTGGCGGCTTCGAAGTAGCGCAGCACGTTGACGACGGCGTGTTCGACCTCGTTGGGGGCCACGCGCACGACCCGATATTCGATGTCGCCGTGCGGCTCGCTCTTCGAGGTGGTGTCGATGCGCACGGCGCCGCGCTGGTAGCGCCGCGCCAGGGTGGCGATGTCCTTGGCGATGGTGGCCGAGAACAGGAGCGTGCGCCGCTCCAGGGGCGTGGAATCGAGGATCTCCTCCAGGTCCTCGCGGAAGCCCAGGTCGAGCATCTCGTCGGCCTCGTCGAGCACGACGGCGCGCAGGGCGGCCAGCTCCAGATTGCCGCGCTCGACGTGGTCGCGCAGGCGCCCGGGCGTGCCGACGACGATGTGGCAGCCCGCGGCCAGGGCCTTCTGCTCGCGGCGCGGGTCCATGCCGCCGACGCAGGAGACGATGCGCGCGCCGGTCGGCGCATAGAGCCAGCCGAGTTCCGCCGCGACCTGGATGGCCAGTTCGCGCGTCGGGGCGATGACCAGGGCCAGGGGCGCGCCCGCCTCGCCGAAGCGCTCGTCCGCGCCGAGCAGGGTCGAAGCGAGGGCAAGGCCGAAGGCGACGGTCTTGCCCGATCCGGTCTGGGCCGAGACCAGCAGGTCGCGCCCGGCGGCGAAGTCCTGGAGCACGGCCGCCTGGACGGGCGTCGGCTCGGCATAGCCCTGGGCGTCGAGAGCGCGCGCCAGCGCGGGGTGCACGGGGGGAAAGGGCATCGAAATCCTGTACGGCGATGGGGTTCAGGTCCAGCCTGGACCGATCGCGCCTCGGCGCCTCAGCGCTTCACCGGCTGGGCGGGCTTGGGCTTGTCCGCCTTCGGCTTGCGGGCTTCCTTGGTCTTGCGCTTCTGACCCTTGGCCATGGTGACGTCCTCGCGGTGCGGCGGCCGAGGGGCCGCCGAGCGTCGGCGAACCGGCGCGAGCGCCTGCTGATACGCCCAATCGCCCTGCGAAGCGACGGCCCTTCAGCTCTTCTCCGCCTTCTCCAGCGCCTGCACCCATTCGGCGCGGCGTGGGTTGGCCGGGGCCGGCGGGGCCTCGCCTTTCGCGGCGGCCTCCTCGGCGATCTTGCGGCCCAGGGCGATCACGTGCGGGATCTCGTCGTCGGCGGGGGCCTTCAGCCACTGCTTGCGCTTGAACGCGGCCTCGACGTAGGGCGCGAGTTCGGCCTCCTTCTTGGCCACGCGCGCGGCCTCCTTGGCCTTGAACTCGGGCATCACCTCGGCTGCGAACAGCTCCAGCGCCTCGCAGATGTGCTCGTGCCTGTTGCGCCCGCCCTGCTGGATGAAGGCGACCTGGTCGACGCCGCAGGCCTCGAACTTGCGCAGATGCTCGCGCAGGCCGTCAGGCGTGGCGATGCCGCCCTCGGCCGGCGAGACCGGCGGCATCATCTTCTGCGCCGCCTGGAACTTCTCCCAGATGTCGCTGCGGCCCGGCACATGCTCGCCGAAGCCGTAGTGCCAGCCGAGCGCGAACTGGAAGAAGCGGAAGCCCTCCTGGAAACGGCGGCGCGCCTCGTCGACGTCGTGGTGCAGGCCGAACGACGACACCATGGCGATGTTGGGGTTCACCGCGTGGCCGATCGGCACGCACTCCTCCTTGAAGATGCGGTAGTAGTCGTCGACCCACTGCTTCGCCTCGGCCGGGTCGACGAAGGCGAAGGTCAGGGCGCCGATGCCGAGCCTGGCGGCCAGCTTGATGGTCTCGCGGTTCGAGCAGGCGACCCAAAGCGGCGGGTGCGGCTTCTGCACCGGCTTGGGCACCAGGTTGCGCGCCGGCATCGAGAAGAACCGGCCCTCGAAGCCGGGGTACGGGTCCATGGCCAGGATGTTGGCGCACTGCTCGACCGCCTCGCGCCAGGCGTTGCGCTTCTCGGCCACCTCGACGCCATAGCCGCCGAGTTCCAGCAGGGCCGAGCTCTCGCCGGTGCCGAATTCGACGCGGCCGTTGGAGACGAGGTCGAGGGTGGCGATGCGCTCGGCAACGCGGGCCGGGTGGTTGTAGCCGGGCGGCATCAGAACGATGCCGTGGCCAAGGCGGATCTGCTTGGTGCGCTGCGAGCAGGCGGCCAGGAACACCTCCGGGGCCGAGGAGTGGGAATACTCCTCGAGGAAGTGGTGTTCCACCTCCCAGACGTTGTCGAATCCCAGGCGGTCGGCCAGCTCGACCTGGTCGAGGGCGTCCTGGAACAGCTTCTGCTCGAGGCCGGGCGTCCAGGGCCGCGGCAGCTGGTGCTCGTAGAAGATACCGAACCGCATCGAAACACCTCGTCTGAAAATGGGCTTTTAGGTCGAAGTCTCCCGCGCCGAGCGCTCCCACGCGGCGCGGCGTTCCTCACGCTGGCGCAGCCGCTCGGCCTGCTCGGCGCGGTCCCAGGAATGGCGCGGACCGACGTGCAGGCCGCCGTCGACCAGCAGCGCCTC
>DASZQQ010000453.1:0-15216 GCA_035549595.1 Caulobacteraceae bacterium | reverse complement strand
GCCCCGTCCGCCCCCTGCCCCAGCGCCTCGGCGTAAGACCCGTCCTCGCCGGTCAGCACCGCGAAGCCCTCGGGGCGGCGGCGGATCAGGTCGGCCGACTGGGCCGGATCGGCGCAGCAGTCCTTGACCCCGACGATGTTCGCCCGCCCGGCCAGCGCCAGCATGGTCTCGTTCGAAAGGTTCACGCCGGTGCGGTAGGCGATGTTGTAGAGGATCACGGCGCGGTCTGTCGCGTCCGCGATCGCCTCGAAGTGCCGCCGCAGCCCCTCCTGCGAGGGGCGCACGTAGTAGGGGCTGGCGATCAGGTAGCCGGCAACCGGCAGCGCCGCGGCCGCCTCAACCGCCTCGACCACCCTGGCCGTGATCGCGCCGGAGACGCCGAGCACCAGCGGCGCCGCGCCCGCCAGCGTGTCCGCGGCCACCTCGACCAGGCGCTTCGTCTCGCGGGCGCTCAGCGCCATCCCCTCCCCGGTCGTCGCCCCGAGGATGAAGCCGTCGACGCGGCCGGCGTAGTGGCGCACGAGCCGGGCGAGCGAGGCCTCGTCGAGGGCGCCGTCCCGGAACGGCGTCACCAGCGGCAGCCAGACGCCGCGAAGATCGGAAGCGGAAAGCGTCATGGGTCTTGTCTCCTCAGGTGCGAAGGAGCCGGAAGACAAGGCGCGAAGGATTGGCTGGCGACCCCGTCTCGACGGCGGGGTCGATGAGAAACGGCGAAGCGTCAGAAGGCGCGCGCGACCGGTCCCGGACCCCGAAGGGCCGGTTTTTTCTGGGCGGCGAGAGCGGCGCAGGACGGCATGCACCACCGCAATGGGCGAACGACGGGGACGGGTCAAGCAGCTTGCGGGATGCTCAGCGCTCGCCCGACCACCCCTCGGCAGCAATCTGATCGATCTCCTCTGTCGTGAGCCTTGGTCCGTTCTCTCGATTGAGAGCGCCGAAGACATCCGCGATAGCGCCGGCCCGCAGCAGCACCCGGCCATGGGGAAGCTTGTCGAGGAAGACGGCGCCGCCCGGCGCGACGCCCAGGTGATCGAGGATGTCTTTCGACAGGGTCAGTCGGCCCCGCGCCGTGATCGAACGCCCGTTCATGCCGCCAGCGAAGAACAATCCGGTCTCGTGTTCAAGCCGCCGGCTCCCCGCTTGACTGGCGCAACGGCGCCCTCCGACCCTGTCGCCAGACGCACGAGCGGAAGGCGAGCCTCATGAACCTGGACCTGACCCCCGAGGAACTGGCGTTCCGCGACGAGGTGCGCTCGTTCCTGGAGACGTCGCTGACGCCGGAGCTGCGCGCAGCGGGCCAGCGGCTGACCAGCGTCTTCTCCGACAAGCCGATCAACCTCGCCTGGCAGAAGATCCTGCACGCCCGCGGCTGGGCCGCGCCGCACTGGCCGGTGGAGTACGGAGGCACCGGCTGGAACGAGATGCAGCGCTCGATCTTCGCCGCCGAGTGCGCCCGGGCCGGGGCGCCGAGCCTGTCGCCGATGGGCCTGCGCATGGTGGCGCCGGTTATCATGCGCTACGGCTCGGACGAGCAGAAGGCGTTCTTCCTGCCGCGCATCCTGGCCGGCGAGGACTACTGGTGCCAGGGCTACTCCGAGCCGGGCTCGGGCTCGGACCTGGCCTCGCTGCAGCTGCGCGCCACCGACGACGGCGACCACTACGTCCTCAACGGCTCGAAGATCTGGACCACCCACGCCCACTTCGCCAACCGCATGTTCTGCCTGGTGCGGACCAAGACCGAGGGCAAGCCGCAGGCCGGCATCACCTTCATCCTGCTGGAAATGGCGACGCCCGGCATCGAGGTGAAGCCGATCATCACTCTGGCCGGCGAGCACGAGGTCAACCAGGTGTTCTTCGACAACGTGCGCGTGCCGAAGTCGGGACGCCTGGGGGCCGAGAACGACGGCTGGACGGTGGCCAAGGCGCTCTTGGAATTCGAGCGCGGCGGCGGCGGGGCGGCGGGGCTTAAGGTTAGCCTCGGCCGGCTGCGCGCCATGGCCGCCGTCGAACGCGGCGACGGCGGCGGCCCGCTGCTGGAGGACCCGGACTTCCGCACCAAGCTGGCCGCCCTGGAGGTGCAGGTCGAGGCGGTCGAGATGGTCGAGCACCGGGTGCTGACCGCCTTCGCCGCCGGCCAGAGCCCTGGGGCCATGTCCTCGATGCTGAAGACCCAGTCCACCGAGACCATGCAGAAGTTGGACGAGCTCGCCATCGAGGCCGCCGGCGCCTGGTCCTGGGTCGACCAGCTCGAGGCCCGCCGGCCCGGCTCGAACCTGCCGACGATCGGCCCGGACCACGCCCTGACGGCGATGCCGCGGTACCTCAACAACCGCGCCGCCTCGATCTACGGCGGCTCCAACGAGATCCAGCGCAACATCATGGCGCAGCTGCTGCTGAACCTGCGATAGCCGCCGCGACAGGAAAAGCACGGAAAAAGGGGGACACACACTCGGCTCTTGCCGGCGGGGATGTCGCTCGCGCGTTGCGGAACGAGTGTGTGTCCCCCTTTTTCCGTGTCCCCCTTTTTCCGCTACAGCGCCTCCGCCCGGCCCCAGGCGTGGACGCAGCGGTCGAGGCCGATGGCGATCTCGAGCACCTTGACGTCCAGCTCGCGCGCCTCGCCGCCCTTGGCCCTGACCTGGACCTTCTGTGGGAAGTCGGTGCGGCGGGAGATGGAGGCGATCTCCATCCACTTCTCGCCGTTGTCGACCTCGACATCCATGGTCACCTCCGAATAGGCGGGCAGGCGATCGGAGGGGACGACGCGGCTGGGCAGGCGCGTCATGGCCCCGATCATCCGGCGCACCGGCTCGAGGGCCGCGGCGTGGTAGTCGTTGGCCGTGTCGGCGGTGAAGGCGCACTGGAACTCCATCTGCCAGAATTCCTTCAGCCGTACGTGCCGGGTCGGCTGGTCCTGCTCGCGGCGGAACGACTTGCCCGCCTGCCAGACGCACAGCGGCAGGCGCACGCGCTCATGGCCGTTCAGCAGGTGCTGCATGTAGGCGTAGGTCGAGGGCGTGGTTTCGGGTCTGAGGACCAGCTCGTGGTCGTGCTCGGAGCGCCGGGCCTGGACGAACACGTCCTCGGGCCCGTAGGCGGCCGAGATCAGGGCGCGCGGCGTCAGCACCGGCGCTTCGACGCGGCGGATGTCCCAGGCGGGGTTGGCGCCCTTCAGGAAGGCGGCGACCTCCCCGGCGAAGTGGGCGAGCATCATCTCGCGCAGGCGGATGTCGCGCTCGGTCCAATGGACGAGCCCGTTGGCGTTGTAGATCGAAAGCATGGCGTTGCGGCCTTTCGGGTCGCTGGATGTCTGACAATGAGGGTTTCGCGCTTTACGTCCCCGGGCATGCGGGGACGCAGAAGCGCCCCAGCGACTATCCGGAGACGCGCAGACCTCGGCCGCCGGGCGCCGCGACGGCGTCCGGTTGGCGATGGACAGACAGGGTCCAGGCGATGGCCATGGGCGGCCTATACAACCGCCGGAGGCCTTCCGCCAAGCCTTGCGCCGCCCTCGCCGCCTTCGTACCTGTCGGCGCCAGCCGAGCGAGGTCGCCGAATTGGAGCCGAGAAAGCTTCCCCGCCAGGAGCGGTCGAGAGCCACGGTGCAGGCCGTGCTCGACGCCTGCGCGGACCTCGTCGGCCGCGACGGCTACGCCCAGCTGCGCACGCATGCGATCGCCGAGCGCGCGGGGGTCAGCGTCGGCACCCTCTACCAGTACTACCCCAACAAGGAGGCCGTGGCCGGCGCCCTGGTCCTGCGCGCGCTGGAGCGGATGCAGGCGGCCATGCGCCAGGCGCTGGCCGAGTGCGTCGAGCGCAGCCTGGAGAGCCTGGCGGCCACCGAGCACCTGCTGCTGACCAGCCTCGACGTGCTGACCGGCGAGCGGGCGGTGTTCGGCCGCCTGGCCGGCGAGGCGCCGGAGCTGTTCCGGACCGCCGCCGCGCGCGACCTGCAGCGCGCGCTGATCGACCTGTCGCAGGACATCCGCCTGGCCAGCGGCGACAGCCTCGACTTCCCGATGCCCGAGGCCGACGCCTGGATCATCGGCCACATGGTCTCGGCCAGCATGCTGCAGATCAGCCTGCTGCCGGCGCCGGACGCCGAGCGCCGTCGGCTGGCGCGCGAAGTGGCCCGCCTCGTCTGCCGCATGGCCCTCAGCCAGGCCCGCGGCGCCGCCGACCGGCCCGCTGCCTAGCCGCAAAGACCTGACACGTCCGGCCCGAAACCGCCCTACCGGCGCCGCGCGCGGCCCCATCTCGGCCCACAATCGAGTGCGTTTACAAATACTTGGCGTCGAGTCTCCACGCCGCCTGCGGATGCGAATTCATTGCGCGCGCGGCCGGCGCCATAGTGTCCCAGGGGCCGCGCCCGCTGGAGGAGCCGAACGCCGCATGACCGCAAACGCAGCCGAGACCGTCGTCGTCGTCGGCGCCGGGATCGCCGGGCTCTGCTGCGCCCTGGCGCTGGGCCGCTCGGACCGGCAGGTGATCCTGCTGGAGCGCGACGGCGCGCCGCCGGCCGGCGGGGCGGACGAGGCGTTCCACGACTGGAAGCGCACCGGCGTCGGCCACCTGCGCCAGAGCCACGCCTTCCTGGCGCGGCTGCGCAACATCATCGTGGACGACCATCCGAAGCTGCTCGAGGACCTCGCCGCCGCCGGCGTGCGCGACCTGCCCTTCGACGGCATGCTCACCGAGCTGCAGCGCGACCGCTACACGCCGCTGCCGTCGGACGCCGAGCTCACCATCCTCACCAGCCGCCGCACGACCCTGGAGCTGGTCATGCGGCGCTACGTCGAGACCCTGCCGGCGATCACCATCCGGCCGGGCGTGTTCGTACGCGGCCTCCTGGCCGAGCGCGGCGCGGACGGGCTGCTGCGGGTCGGCGGCGTGCGGGCCGACGACAACGGCGAGGCGGTCGAGATCCGCGCCGACGTCGTGGTCGACGCCGGCGGCAAGGGCGGCATCCTGGTCGACGACCTGCGCGAGCACGGGGCGACGATCGGCGAGGTCACCGAGTCGGCCGGCATCCTCTACTTCACCCGCCACTACCGCCTGAAGCCGGGCAAGAGCGAGCCGCCGCGCATCGGCAACCCGCCCGCCACCGGCGACCTGGGCTTCCTGAAGTTCGGCGTCTTCCCGGGCGACAACGGCTGCTTCTCGATCACCGTCTGCACGCCGGAGATCGAGTACGAGATGCGCAAGGCGATCGTGAACCCGGACGTCTTCCAGCGCATGGCGATGATGCTTCCGGGCCTCGTGCCCTGGATCAATCCGGACCAGGCCGAGCCGACCAGCAAGGTGTTCGGCATGGGCGACCTCTTGTGCCGCTGGCGCGATTTCGTCGTCGACGGGACGCCCGCGGCGCTCGGCTACTTCGCGGTCGGCGACAACCTGGTGCGCACCAACCCGCTCTACGGCCGCGGCTGTTCGTTCGCGGCCGTGGGCGCCTACGACCTGCGCCAGGTGCTCGACGGCAGCGCCGACCCCGTGACGCGCGCGCGGGCCTACCACGACGCCGTGGCCCAGGACCTGCGGCCCTACTACGACCTGATGCTGAAGCAGGACCGCGACGCCCTGAAGCGCGCCCGCGCGGCGCTGACGCCCGGTCACAAGCCTTCCTTGCGCGGGCGCATCATGCGCAGCTTCGCCGAGGACGGTGTCGCCATCGCCATGCGCTACGACATCGATCTGCTGCGCCAGGGCCTGCGCGGCTTCCACATGCTCGAGCATCCCGACGCCTGGCTGAAGCGGCCGGGCAACATGGTCCGGATCCTGGGCTACTGGGCCCGCGGCAAGCGGCGCAACGCCAAGGCCTATCCGCCCAAGCCCGGCCCCGACCGGGAGACGATGATGCGCGGCCTGGGCCTCGACCCCGAGGCCGACATCGCCATCGAGGCCCAGCGCAAGGCCGCCTGAGCGCGGCCCGCCGACAACCAGACAAGACTTGGGAGAGCCGTCGTGCACGAGTTCCGAACGATCGACGCCGGGAGCGCGCGCATCCGTGTGGCGGTTGAGGGCGAGGGCCCGCTGGTCCTGATGGTCCACGGTTTCCCCGAGAGCTGGTACTCGTACCGCCACCAGATCGGCCCGATCGCCGAGGCCGGCTTCACCGCCTGCGCCATGGACGTGCGCGGCTACGGCGGTTCGCAGACGTTCGACCGCGTCGAAGACTACGACATGGAGCACATGATCGCCGACATCCTGGGCGTCGGCGAAGCCCTGTCTCCTGGGCGGCCGTTCACCCTGATCGGCCACGACTGGGGCGCGCCGATGGTCTGGAACACGGCCATGCTGCACCCGGACCGGATCGCCGCCGTGGCGGCCATGTCGGTGGTGCACACCGGCGTGCCGGAGCGCTCGTTCGACGACATCATCAAGGAGATGTTCGACGACCGGAACCTGTTCTTCTACCAGAGCTACTTCCGGCCCGTGGGCAAGGCCGAGGCGGTGTTCGACGCGAACCCGCGCGACTTCCTGCGGCGGTTCTACTACGTCGGCTCCGGCGACATCGACCTGGCCAAGCTGGCCGGCGCGCCGGCCAAGACCTCGGCCGACACCCTGCTGGACGGCCTGCCGGACCCCGACCCGTTCCCGCCCTGGCTGACCGATGCGGACCTCGACTACTACGTGAAGGAGTTCGAGGGCTCGGGCTTCTTCGGCCCGCTCAGCCGCTACCGCAACCACACGCGCGACTTCCACTTCCTGGCGCCGTTCAGGGGGCGCAAGGTCGAGCAGCCGGCCTTCTTCATCGCCGGCGACAAGGACGGCGCCTTCACCGGCTTCGGCATGGCGGTCGATCCGCTGGGCACGCTGAAGGCCAACGTCCCGAACCTGGAGGGCGCCCACGTCCTCCCCGGCTGCGGCCACTGGACCCAGCAGGAGCGCCCCGCCGAGGTCAACGCGCTCCTGATCCCGTGGCTGAAGTCGCTGAAGGGCCGGGTGCTCTGAGGGCTCAGGCCAGCCCCAGCGCCCTCGCGACCGCGCCCTGGTCGAAGTACGGGCGCTCGCAGACGATCTTGTCGGAGCCGGGCGCGAATTCGAAGCTGGCGGCCATGCGGACGCGGAAGGCCTTGCCGGTGGGCTCTACCGTTCGGTCTGCGAGGCGCAGAGGGCCCAGGTGCGTGCCCGTCAGCCAGAACTCCACCAGCACGGTGTCGCCGTCGTGGGCGATGGCGATGATCTCGTTGCCCTGGTCGGGGAACGGGACGCGCGAGGCGGCGAAGTAGCGGCGGACGGCCGCCTCGCCGTCGAACACGGCGCCGGAGCCATAAAGCTCGTAGCGCGGGTGGGCGAAGGTGGCGATGACCCCGTCCCAGTCGTGGGTGACCTCTAGCGCCATGTGCCGCCGCACGGTCTCGATCCGCGCGTCGGCGAGGGTCTGCCCGCTCACCGCGCCGTCTTCTCGACGAGGTCGGCCAGGCGGTCGGCGGCGTCCGGGGTGGCGACCGAGCGGGCGGCGGCGGCCATCTTGGCGAGGCGCGCCGGGTTGCCCAGCAGGGCCTTCAGCGCCGCGGTCATGGCCGGCTGGGTCAGTTCGTCCTCGCGCGCCACCTCGGCGGCGCCGGCGTCGAACAGCAGCCGCGCATTCTGGCCCTGGTCGTCGTCGAGGGCGATCTACAGCGGCACCAGGATCGCGGGCCGGCCGGCCACGGCGATCTCGCACACCGTCGAGGCGCCGGCGCGGCCGACAACGAGGTGCGCCTGGCCGAGGCGCCCTGCCATGTCGCGGAAGAACGGCGCGATCTCGGCCTGGACCAGGGCGTCGGCGTAGGTCTTGCGCGCGCCCTCCATGGATTCCACGCGCGTCTGCTGCTGCACCTTCAGCTTCAGCCGCATCGCCTCGGGCAGCTTGCGCACCGCCGCCGGCATCAGCTCGGAGAGCAGCCGCGCCCCCTGGCTGCCGCCGGTGACCAGGAGGCGGATCTCGTCGGTGGGCGGCTCGTAGGGCTTGTCGGCGAGGGCGCGAATCTCGGGGCGCACCGGGTTGCCGACGACCACGGCGCGGGCCTGCACCCTGGGGCTCGCCTTCTGCAGCGTCGGGAAGGCGCAGGCGACCGCGGTGACGTGGTCGGCGATCATCCGGTTGGCCCGGCCGGAGACCGCGTTCTGCTCGTGGATCACCGTGCGGCGGCCCTGGCTGATCGCGGCGATCAGGGCGGGGAGCGAGGGATAGCCGCCGAAGCCGACGACGATGGCCGGGTCGATGCGGCGGAAGGCTTTGCGCGCCTGCATGACGCCGGCGAGGATCTTGAAGCCCGCGCGAACAACGGTGGTCGGCTTGCGCATCGAGGCGGTCGCCGACGAGAGGGCGATCCGCTCCTCGCAGGGGAAGCTGTCGGCATGGCCGGCGACGCGGTCGTCGGTGGCCAGCACGATGCGCCAGCCGCGCGCGATCAGGGCCTCGGCGAGGGCCTGGGCGGGAAACAGGTGTCCGCCGGTTCCCCCCGCCGCCAGCACCGCCACCTTGCCGGGGGCGCGCGACGCGTCAGGCAAAGGCGCCCGCCTTGGCCAGCTGGCCGCCGCCGTCGTAGGCGCCGGGCCGCTTGCGGGTGAGCGCCAGGGCCATGCCCATGGTCAGCCCCATGGCCAGCATCGAGGACCCTCCGTAGGAGATGAACGGCAGGGTCATGCCCTTAGTCGGGATCAGGTTCAAGTTCACCGCGACGTTGATGAACGCCTGCATCCCCACCAGCACGAACAAACCCGCCGCCGCGACCTGTTCGAAGGGGTCCTGCAGCTTCATGGCCTTGTAGAGGCCGCGCACCACCAGCAGGGTGAAGAGGCCGATCAGCACCAGGGAGAACCACAGGCCGTACTCCTCGGCCGCGGCCGAATAGGCGAAGTCGGTGTGGATGTCGGGCACCGAGCGCTTCATGATCCCCTCGCCCGGCCCCTGGCCGAAGAGGCCGCCGTGGGCGATGGCCTCGGCGGCGCGGTCGACCTGGTGGGTGTCGGTCTTCTCGTGGCTGAAGAAGCGGTCGACCCGGCTCTGCACGTGGTCGAACAGGAAATAGGTCGACGAAAGGCCGGCGATGGCCATGCCGCCCAGGACCATGATCCAGCTCATCGGCACGCCGGCCATCCAGAACGCGGCCCCGAAGGCGACGGTGATCAGCACCGTCTGGCCGACGTCGGGCTCGATCAGCAGCAACGCGACGGCGAGGATGTAGAGGCCGAAGGCGATCGAGACGCCGGGCACGCCCTCGCCCTTCTGCCCTTCCGAGAACATCCAGGCCACCAGCACGATCAGGGCCGGCTTCATGAACTCGGAGGGCTGCAGGGTGAAGCCGCCGATCTCGACCCATCGGGTCGCGCCCTTGGCCGCGTGGCCGAGGAACGGAACGATGATCATGGCCCCGATGGCGGCCAGGTAGATGAAGAACGCGGCCCGCCGGATGCCTCTTGGCGACAGCATCGAGACCGCCAGCAGGATCGCCGTGCCACCGGCGGCGAACACGCACTGGCGCACCGCGAAGTGGAACGGCCAGGCGATGTCGAGGCGCATGGCCGCGGCCGGGCTGGCGCCGAACTGCAGCAGGACGCCCAGGCCGATCAGCGCCGCCGTCGCGCCCAGCAGCCAGCGGTCGGTGGTCCACCACCACAGCCCGAGGGCCGAGCGGTCGGTGCGCGCGAAGGCATGGGTGTTGGCCGTGCTCATGTCAGCCAGACTCGTCGCCTGTTTTGGTTAACCGGCGCTTAGAACTGACTCCGAAAGGGCGTCGAGAGGCGCGGCGCCTCGCACTGGCCGACGACGGTCTGGGAACTGTCCAGGCTAGAGCGCCTCCCGCCAAAGTGGGAACCGGTTTGGCGATCAGGAGGCGCTCAAACCCTAGAATCGAGCCTTCTTGCCCCGGTCAGGTTGATCCGACCTGACCGGGGAAGGCTCTAGACGTTCTCGAGTTCTACCGGCGTCAGGCCAAGGCCCAGCGCTTTGAGGACCTTCAACAAGGTCGGGAGTTCCGGCCGGCCGGCAGGACTGAGCGCGCGATAGAGAGCGGGACGCGCCAGACCGGTCTGCCGCGCGAGGTCGGTCATGCCGCGCGCACGCGCGACGGTCCCGATCGCGTCGGCGATCTCGCTCGCGTCTCCACCTGCGAACGCGTCCGCCAGGTAGGCTCGGACGGCCTCCGGGGTGTCCAGGTACTCCGCGGCGTCGAAGGGCCGGGTCTCCGTTGTCATTCCTCAAGTCCTTCCGCCAACCGTTTCGCGGCTCTTATGTCCCGCGATTGCGAGTCCTTGTCGCCGCCGCACAGGAGAATCACCAACGCCTCGCCTCGTCGCGCCATGTAGAGCCGATATCCGGGACCGTGGTGGACCCGCAGCTCGCTCAACCCGTCGCCGATCGGCTTGACGTCTCCCGTGTTCCCCGCCTGCAGCCGCGCGATGCGCCGAGCGATGATGGCCCTCGCGACGTGATCACGAAGTCCGCGCAGCCAATCGGAGAAGGTCTCTGTCTGGCGAACCTCGATCACGCCAGAATGTGTAACCCATAAGATACGGACCGGCAAGCGCCACGCGACGGACGCGCGACCCGAATGGCCTAGGAAGAGACGGGCCTGAGGCTCATCAACCCCGGGCTTCCTTGGCCCTGGGCGCGGCAAGGGCGTGGACCGCCGCGCGGAAGGCCTCGCCGCGTTCCTCGAAGTCCGCGAACTGGTCGAACGAGGCGCAGGCGGGCGACAGGAGCACCACCGCGTCCTCGCCCGAGGCGCGGGCGTCGGCGAAGGCCATGGCGGTGGCGCGTTCGATGTCGCCGGCGATGACGTAGGGCGCCTTGCCTTCCAGCACCTTGGCGAAGCGCTCCGACGCCTCGCCGACGAGGTAGGCCCGGGCGACCGAGCCGAAGAGGTCGCCCAGGTCGTCGATGCCGTCCGTCTTCGCCCGGCCGCCGGCGATCCAGTAGAAGCGCGGGTAGGAGCTCATCGCCTGGCGCGCGGCGTCGGCGTTGGTGGCCTTGGAGTCGTTGACGAAGCGCACCTTGCCGATGGCGCCGACCGTCTCCATGCGGTGGGCGAGGCCGGGGAAGCTCATCAGGCCGTCGACGGCGTCCTGGATCGAAAGGCCGAGGGCGCGCACGGCGGCGTAGGCGGCGCTCGCGTTCTGCCAGTTGTGCCGGCCCGGCAGCGAGCGGGCGCGCGTCAGGTCGGCGACCTCGGTCACCCGCCCGTCGGTGGCGTCGTAGAGCATGCCCTGCAGCGAATAGACGCCTCGGCCCATGGCCCGGCGCGCGCTGATCGGCCAGATCGTGCGGCGGTTGGCGGCGGTGATCTCGGTGCAGATCTGCGACGACCAGGGGTCGTCGACGCCGACGATGGCGAAGTCGCCCTTGCCCTGGTTCAGCAGGATCCGCTTCTTGGCCGCGACATAGCCGTCCATGTCGCCGTGCCGCTCCAGGTGGTCCGGCGAGATGTTGAGGATGATCGAGACGTCCGGCTTCAGGCTGGAGGTCAGGTCCAGCTGGTAGGACGACAGCTCCAGCACATAGACGGCGCCGCCGTGCATGTCGTCGAGGCCGAGGACGCCGTAGCCGATGTTGCCGCCGATGCGGATGTCGCGCCCGGCCTGGGCCAGCACATGGGCGATGAGCGCCGTGGTCGTCGACTTGCCGTTGGTGCCGGTGATGGCGACGATCTTGGGCCGCTTGTGCGACGGCGCGGCGGCGACCGTGCGGGCGAAGAGCTCGACGTCGCCGAGGATCTCGACCTTGGCGGCGCGGGCCTTCTCGACCACCCAGTGCGGCTTCGGATGCGTCAGCGGCACGCCCGGCGAGAGCATCAGGGCGGAGATGGAGAACCAGTCGGCGTTGGAGAGGTCGACGAGGTCGAAGCCCTCGGCGGCGGCGGCCGCGCGGCTGTTCTCGTTCTCGTCCCACAGGATCACCTTGGCCCCGCCGGCCTGGAGGGCGCGCGCGGCGGTGAGGCCGGTGCGGCCAAGGCCGAACACCGCCACCGTCTTGCCCTCGAATCCGCGGACCGGGATCATGACGCTCAGCCGCCCTCCCCTACCGCAGCTTCAGGGTGGCGAGGCCGAGCATGGCCAGCACCACGGCGACGATCCAGAAGCGGATCACGATGGTGGGTTCGGCCCAGCCCAGGCGTTCGAAGTGGTGGTGGATCGGCGCCATGCGGAAGATCCGCTTGCCGGTCAGCTTGAACGACGCCACCTGGACCATCACCGAGACGGTCTCCAGGACGAACAGGCCGCCGACGATGGCCAGGACGATCTCGTGCTTGGTGGCCACGGCCACGGCCCCGAGGCCGCCGCCCAGAGCCAGGGCGCCGGAATCGCCCATGAAGATCCTGGCCGGCGGGGCGTTGTACCAGAGGAAGCCCAGGCCCGAGCCGACCATGGCGGCGCAGAACACCGCCACCTCGCCCGAACCGGGCACGAAGTGCAGCTGCAGGTACCGGGCGAAGACGAAGTTGCCGACGAGGTAGGAGATCAGGCCGAAGGTCGCCGCCGCGATCATCACCGGCACGGTGGCGAGGCCATCGAGGCCATCGGTGAAGTTGACCGCGTTCGAGGCGCCGATGATCACGAAGGCGCCCCAGACCGGATAGAACCACCAGATGTTCAGGACCGCGTCCTTGAACACCGGGAAGGCGATCGAGGTCGCCATGTGCGCGTCGGTGGGCTCAGGAGAAGGCTGGCCGAAGCGGATCATCAGGAACACCGCGGCCATGGCCACCGCCGCCTCGACCACGAGGCGCAGCTTGCCCGAGATGCCGGCGGTGCTCTGCTTGGTGACCTTGGCGTAGTCGTCCATGAAGCCCAGCAGGCCGAAGGCCATGGTCACCATGAGGACGACCCAGACGTAGACGTTCGAGAGGTCGGCCCAGAGCAGGGTCGCGACCCCGATCCCGGCCAGGAACATCAGCCCGCCCATGGTCGGGGTGCCGGCCTTCTCGATCACGTGGCGCTCGATGCCGTCGGTGCGGATCGGCTGGCCCTTGCCCTGCTTGGACTGCATCCAGCGGATGAAGCGCGAGCCCATGGCGATCACGACCAGCTGGGCCGTCGCCACGGCCATGCCGCCGCGGAAGGTCAGGTAGCGCAGCAGGTTCAGCACGGGGATGTAGTGGCCGTGCTCGGAGAGGCGCTCGTACAGCAGATAGAGCATCTCAGCCGCCCTTCCCGGAGCCAACGTCCATCGCCGCCAGGGCGGCCGCGACCGCCTGGGCCTTGGATCCGTTGGACCCCTTCACCATCACCACGTCGCCGGGCTCTACGGTCCGGACAACGAGCGGCGCCAGCCCCGCCGCATCCTCGGCGTAGCCGCCCCGGCGAGTCGGCGGAAGCGCCTCCCACAGAGATTTCATCATCGGGCCGGCGCAGTAGACGAGGTCGACCTTGGCCGCCTCGATCGGCGCGGCAAGGCCCGCGTGGTATTCGGCCGCCTTCGGCCCCAGCTCGAGCATGTCGGTGAGCGCGGCGATCCGTCGCCCCTTTGCCGACCGTGCGCCGAGGGTCTTCAGCGTCGCGGCCATGGAGATCGGATTGGCGTTGTAGCTCTCGTCGACGAGGGTGAAGGCGCCGCCGGCGATGCGCACCTCGCGTTCGGCCCCGCGGCCGGCCAGAGGGGTGAAGGCGCCCAGCGCGGCGATCCCGGTTTCCAGGTCGACGTCCAGGGCGCGCAGCATCAGGAGCACGCAAAGGCTCATCGGACCCCAGTGCGAGCCCGACTGCAGCAGCGGGAAGCGCACGGCCCGGCCGTCGATCGTGGCGGAGACGCTCGCCCCGGCCCCGCCCGCCTCGAAGCCGGTCAGGCGCGCGTCGGCCCCGGCGGCGCCGAACGACCGGATCGTGGCCCCGGCCTTGCGCGCCTCGCCGGACAGGAACTCGAACCAGCGGTCGTCGGCGTTCAGGATCGCCGGTCCGCCGCTCTGCAGGCCGGCGAAGATCTCGGCCTTGGCGCGGGCGACGCCGGCCTCGCCGTCGGGGAAGTTCTCGGTGTGCACCGCGCCCACGGTGGTGATCGCCACGGCGTGGGGACGGACCATGCGGGTGAGAGGCTCGATCTCGCCGGCGTGGTTCATGCCGATCTCGAAGATCGCCCGCTGCGTCGCCGCCGGCATGCGCGCCAGGGTCAGGGGCACGCCGATGTGGTTGTTGTAGCTCTTCACCGAGCCGTGGGCGCGGCCGGCGAGGTCCAGCCCGGCGCGGACGGCCTGGGTCACGCTGGTCTTGCCGACCGAGCCGGTGACGGCGCCGCGGCGGGCGGACGCCGCGCGATCGCGCGCGGCTTCTCCCAGTTTTTCCAAGGCCTTGAGCGTGTCGTCTACGACGACGCACGAGCCGTCCATCGGCCGCGTCGTCAGCGCGCCCGCCGCGCCGGCGGCCAGGGCCGCGGCGACGAAGTCGTGGCCGTCGCGTACCCCCGGCAGGGCGACGAAGAGGTCGCGACCCTCGAGCGCGCGGCTGTCGATCGAGACCTGGTCGACGGTGAACGGCGCGCCGCTGAGCTTTCCGCCGGTGGCGGCGACGATGGCGTCGGAGGTCCACAGCGGCTCAGTCATTGGCCGCCTCCAGGCCGAGCGCGGCGCGGGTTTCGACGACGTCGTCGAACGGATGCACGACGCCGGCGATGGTCTGGCCCTGCTCGTGGCCCTTGCCGGCCACCACCAGCACGTCGCCGGCCTCCAGCATGGCCGCGGCGGCGCGGATCGCCGCGCGGCGGTCGCCGATCTCCTTCAGGCCCACCGTCCCGGCCATGATCTCGGCGCGGATGGCGGCCGGGTCCTCGGAGCGCGGGTTGTCGTCGGTGACGATGGCGACGTCGGCCAGGTCGGCGGCGATGGCCCCCATCTGCGGGCGCTTGCCGCGGTCGCGGTCGCCGCCGGCGCCGAAGACCACGATCAGGCGGCCGGCGGCATGGGGCCGAAGCGCCGCCAGCACGGTGGCAAGGCCGTCCGGGGTGTGGGCGTAGTCGACGTAGGCCTCGCCGCCCTTCGGCCCGGCGCCGATGCGCTGCAGGCGGCCCGGCGCGCCCTGGATGTGCTCGAGCGCGGCGAACACCGTGTCGGGTGCCTCGCCCGCAGCGACGCACAGCCCCGCCGCCACCAGGGCGTTCGAGGCCTGGAAGGCGCCCGCCAGCGGCAGGCGGATGTCGTAGGCCTCGCCCCAGGCGGCGACCTTAAGCCGCTGGCCGTCGGGCAGCAGAGCGCGCTCGGCCAGCACGATCCCCTGCCCCATGGCGCCCACGCTCATCAGGGT
>DASZQQ010000452.1:0-9126 GCA_035549595.1 Caulobacteraceae bacterium | reverse complement strand
GACGATCAGCCGACGGATGGAGGAGCTCGAGACCCGGCTGGGCGCGCGGCTCTTCCTGCGCTCGACGCGCGGCGTCACCCTGACCCAGGCCGGCCAGACCATGCACCGGCTCGCGTCCGGCATGGCCCGGTTCGGCGAGTCCATCGTGCGCGACGTCGCCGGCAAGGACCGGGAGGAAGCCGGACGCGTCACCATCGCAGCGCCGGACGGCGTCGCCGGCTTCTTCCTGATGCCCGCCCTGGCCGACTTCCAGCGCGCCAACCCGCAGATCGACCTTGCGCTCGACTGCGGCATCTGGCCGGGCACCCTCGACAACGGGGAGCTGGACCTGTCGCTGGAATACTCAGAGGCGAGCGCGCCCGACCTGACCTCGACCCCGATCGCGCACGTCCACTACGGGGTCTACGCCTCGCCCGAGTACATCAGCACCTATGGCGCGCCGAAGTCGTTCGCCGACTGCGCCAACCACCGCGTCGTGCGCCACTCGGCTTTCCGCGAGCAGCGCGGCACCTGGAACCCGAAGACGGCGGCCGTGCGCGAACTCCTCGGCGCCCAGTTCATCACCAACTCCAGCGCCGCCATGGTCGAGGCGATCCGCAGCGGGGCCGGCATCGGCAGCCTGCCCACGGCCATCTACCCCTCGCTGCCGGACCTGGTGATGCTGGACCTGGGCGTCACCGCCGAGCCGACCCTTTGGCTGCGCCACCATCCGACCGCCGTGGAGCGGCGGCGGGTCGATCGGGTGAAGGACTGGCTGACGCGGGTGTTCGACCCGGTGACCAAGCCGTGGTTCCGCAAGGAGTTCATCCATCCGGCGGAGTTCCCGAAGCTGCTGGCGGCGATGCAGCCGCCGCGCCCGACCGCCGCCGACGCGCCCTACACCGGCCGCCGGACGGCCTGACGGCGGCTCAGGCTCAGACCGCCACGACCGGCGCGGCAGGGCGGGCGAAGGGCCTGCGGCGCGCATCCTCGATCGCCGCGGCGTCCGGCGCGCCGTGGCGGCGGGCCAGGTCCTTCTGCAGGGCGTTGGCGGCCATCAGGTGGCCGCGGAAGAAGAAGTCGAAGGTCTGGCCGATGATCGGGACCTCGGCGCTGGCGGTGTTGAAGCCGACGTAGGCGGCCATCCGCAGCAGGGTCCAAGGATGGGCCCTGGCCTTGACGCCCTCGAACAGTAGCCAGCCGCCGGCCGCGAGGCTGTATAGGCCGCCGGCCACCGGCACGAAGGCGAGAAGGCCATCGAGGCCGACGCCGAACGGGCCCAACGCCACGAGACGGTCCGACACCTGCTTGATGCGCTCGGCCCTCAGCCACGCCTCGTGCGCGCGGCTTCGTTCGGCAAGATCGCGGATCTGCTCCAACGGGCGTCCTTTCCGCCCCCCACCCTTCGCAAGTGGGCGTTCGACCCGGGCAGTCAAGCAGAGCAGGATGAAGGGCGCCTGAACGGAGGCGTCTTGTCGCGGCAGGTTCCCCAGGGAGGGGGGTCTTACGCCTCGGCGAAGCGGCGGGCCTGGGCGACCCAGGCGTCGCGGACCGCGCGGCCCTTCAGGTTCAGCGCCGCGTCCGCCGCGTCGAGGTCGGCCTGGGTCCAGGCGGCCAGCTGGGCGAAGCGGGTGACGCCACGCTCGGCGAGGCTCGCGGCCAGCTTGGGGCCGATGCCGACGATGCGCGTCAGGTCGTCCGGCGTCGCGGGAGCCGGCGCAGCTTCGAGTTCGGCCTCGGGGGCCGGCTCGGGCGCAACTTCGAGTTCGGGCTCGGGCGCCGATTCAGCGATGACCTCGGCAGCCACAGGCGCGGGTTCAGCCGCGGCCGCGACAGGTTCAGCCGGCGCAGGCGCCTCGCCCATCACCGCAGCAGGAGCCTCGACCGCCTCGACCGGAGCGGGCGCCGCCGTCACGGCTTTGGGCAGCGGCTTCGGCGCCATCGCCTCGATGTTCAAGGGCTTGGCGAAGCGCGTCAGCCACCAGTAGGCGACGCCGGCGGTGGCGGCGACGCTGAACGCCAGCCACAGCGGCGAGGCCGCGCCCATTGGGAACCGCATCGCCTTGGCCGCCCGATCCTCGGCCGCGCCCATGCCCGGCATGTCCGAAAGCCACGTCATGACCCTTCGCTCCTTCGCCCAGAACGCCTGCGCAGAGGCCCGCGCCTCGCGGGCCCCATGTTGCGGCGCAGCATAACACAACCGAACCGCTCGCACATGCGGAAATGGGGAGCCGACGGCTCAATCCCCCAGCACGGTCACCTGGGCGACGGCGCCGGGCTCGCCGAGGGTGCGGGCGATCCACTGGCCGGCCTCGTCGGCCGCCGCGGCGACGCCGGCGGGGGCGCCGACCAGCGCCATGGCGCAGCCGTTCATCTTCATCGGGTCCGACAGGGGCCGCAGCCTGACCTCGGCGATCGTCGTCGGCGCGGGCGCGGCGGCGTCCTCGAGGTCGCCGAGGAAGCTGTCGTAGGTCGCCAGGTCCTTGATCGGCAGCCAGACCGCGATCACCGCGTCGCGGCGCTGGGCGCGCACCTCGGCGACCGTGGCGACGATCTGGGCGTAGTCGTCCGGCCGCTCGAACGGCGGATCGATCAGCACCAGCAGGCGCCCGCGCCCGCGCGCGGCCTGCTCGACCGCCGTGCGCCAGCCGTCGGCGCTGGTCACGGCCGCGCCGCGGCGCTGCTTCAGGGCGATACGCAGGGCGGCGTTGTCGTCGGCCCGGATCTCGCAGCCGAGGTAGCTGTCGCCGGGCCGCTGCGCCGCGGTGAGCAGGATCGGCGAGCCCGGATAGAAGCGCGTCTTGCCGTTCGGGTTCAGCGCCGCCACCGCCGCCTTCAGGGCGTCGAAGGCGCCCGGCGCGGCAGCATCGCGCATCAGCCGGCCGACGCCCGCCTCCCCCTCGCCGGTCTTCGCCGCCGCCTCGCCGCGCAGGTCGTAGACGCCGGCGCCGGCGTGGGTGTCGACGATCGCCAGCGGCCCCGGCCGGGCGCGCAGGGCGCCGACCAGCGCCGTCAGCACCGCGTGCTTCAACAGGTCGGCGAAATTCCCGGCGTGGAAGGCGTGGCGATAGTTCATGCGGCAGACCCAAGGAGCGGCCCTCCGCCTACCACGTTCGGCCCCGATTGACTGTCGCCACGGCGCCTGGCGCCCCCTATCCTGGCGGAAAAAACCAGTCGAGACGGGAAGCAAATCATGCGCGCAGTGATCAGACGGGGCGGCGCCCTGGTGGTGGACCAGATGACGGCGCCCACGCCGGCCGCCGGACAGGTGCTGTGCCGCACCCTCGCCTGCGGCATCTGCGGCTCGGACCTGCACGCCCTCGACCACTACGACCACATGATCGACCTCACCGAGCGCTCGGGCGGCCTTTCGGGCATGCGCAAGGGCGCCGACACGGTGTTCGGCCACGAGTTCTGCTGCGAGGTGATCGACAACGGCCCTGGCGGCGGACACTTCAAGCCGGGGACCCGCGTGGTCTCGGTGCCGGGCCTGATGACCGCGACCGGCTTCGAGTCCGTGGGCTACTCCAGCAACGTGCCGGGCGGCTTCGCCGAACAGCTGCTGCTGACGGACGCCATGCTGCTGGAGGTTCCCAACGGCCTGTCGTCCGAGCACGCCGCTCTCACCGAGCCCCTGGCGGTCGGCGAGCACGCCGTGGCCATGGCCGACCCGGGACCGGACCAGGTGTTCCTGGTGATCGGCTGCGGGCCGGTCGGCCTGGCGGTGATCGCCTCGCTGAAGGCCCGGGGCCTGGGCCCCGTGGTCGCCGCCGACTATTCCGCCCAGCGCCGCGCCGCCGCCGAGCGCATGGGCGCCGACCGCCTCGTCGATCCGGCCCAGGTCTCGCCGCACGCCTCCTGGGCCGAGCTCGGCGTGCCCGGCACCCGGGCCGAGGCGTTCATGGCGGCCGCCACCGGCCAGACGGTGAAGCGGGCCGTGGTGTTCGAGTGCGTCGGCGCGCCCGGCGTCATCCAGTCCATCGCCCAGGCCGCCCCCGCCGGGACCCGCGTCGTCGTCGCCGGCGTCTGCATGGAGACCGACCGCATCGAGCCGCTGGTGATGATCACCCGCGAGACCGAGCTGCGCTTCGTGTTCGGCTATACCCAGGCCGAGTTCGCCGCCTCGCTGCAGCACCTCGCCGAGGGCCGCACGCGCTACACCGACATCATCACCGGCGTCGTCGGCCTCGACCAGACGCCCGAGGCGTTCGTGCGCCTGCAGAGCGACAAGAGCCAGATCAAGATCCTGGTGAAGCCGGGGGCCGCGGCGTGAGCGAGCTTGCGGCCTATCTCGACCGCGTCGGCTTCGAGGGCGAGGCGCGGCCCGACCTCGGGACGCTGCGCGCCCTGCACCGGCGCCACCTGCTGGCGGTGCCGTACGAGAACCTCGACGTCCAGCTCGGCCGGCCGCTGACGCCGGACCCGAAGGCGGCGTTCGACAAGGTGGTGCATCGCCGCCGCGGCGGCTGGTGCTACGAGATGAACGGCACGCTGGGCCACGCGCTCAGCCTGATCGGCTTTTCGGTCACGCGCATGGCCGGCGGGGTGGTGCGCTCGATGGCCGGCGACGATGTGGTCGGCAACCACCTGGTGCTGAAGGTCGATCTGCCCGAGGGGCCGATGATCGCCGACGTCGGCTTCGGCGACGGCCCGCTGGACCCCTATCCCCTCGAGCCGGCCGCGTTCAGCTCCGGCGTCTTCGACTTCCGCCTCGAGCGGCTCGACGACGGCTGGTGGCGGCTGCACAACCACCCCAAGGGCGGGGCGCCGAACTACGACTTCCGGCCCGAGCCGGCCGAGGAGGCGCTGCTGGCGCAGCGGTGCCAGACCCTGCAGACCGCCGAGACGTCGATCTTCGTCCAGAACCTGCTTTGCTTCCGGCACCGCGAGGACGGCTTCTCGGCCCTGCGCGGCCGCGTCCTGCGCCGCGCCACGCCGGAGGCGAGCGAGGACACCCTGCTGAACTCGCCGCGCGAGCTCACCGAGGCCCTCGGCGACGTCTTCGGCCTGGACGTCCCCGAAGCCGCCGGCCTCTGGGACAAGGTCGCCGCCCGCCACGACGAGATCTTCGCGGCGGGATAAGGCTTGGCTTTCTCTTCCCCCCTTGGGGGAAGTGGATCGGCGTCGAAGACGTCGAGACGATGGGGGCTCCAGCGGGGTGCAGGGCCCGCGTCAGGCTGGAGCCCCCTCCACCGGCTTCGCCGGTCCCCCTCCCCCAAGGGGGGAGGAGAACTACGCCTCCACCGGCGCGCGGTAGCGGATCAGGCCTTCCTGGGCGGTGGAGGCGATGAGGCGGCCGTCGCGGCTGTAGATCTCGCCGAAGTTCATGCCCCGCCCGCCCGAGGTCGAGGGGCTGCGCTGGGCGTAGAGGTGCCAGTCGTTGAAGCACGAATGGCGGTGGAACCAGACCGCGTGGTCGAGGCTGGCCGACTGCAGGCCCGGCGTCTGCCAGCCCATGCCGTGCGGGCGCATCGAGGTGGACAGGAAGCTCATGTCCGAGGCGTAGGCGATCACGCACTGGTTCAGGATCACGTCGTCGCCGAGCGGCGTCGTCGCGCGCATCCAGACGTTCTGCACGCCCTCCATCGGCTGCGGATCGACGAAGGCCTGCGGGTCGACCGGACGCATGTCGATCGGCCGCGGGCGTTCGGCCATCTCGCGCATCTTGGCCGGCAGCTTGGCGGTCAGCGCCTTGCGCAGCTCGCCCTCGGTCTTCAGGTCCTCGGGCTTGGGCGTGTCCGGCATCGGGTCCTGGTGCTCCAGGCCGTCCTCCGGCGTCTGGAACGAGGCCGCCAGGTTGAAGATCTGCGCGCCGTGCTGGATCGCCGTCACCCGCCGCGTGGTGAAGGTCTTGCCGTCGCGCGCGCGGTCGACCTCGTAGAGGATCGGCACGGACGGGTCGCCCGGGCGGATGAAATAGCAGTGCAGCGAGTGGCAGTAGCGCCCCTCGACAGTCTTGTAGGCCGCCTGCAGCGCCTGGCCGATGACGAGGCCGCCGAAGATGCGCCCATGTTGGTCGCGGCTGACGCCCCGGAACAGGTTCACCTCGATGCGCTCGAGCGCCAGGGTCTCGATCAGGTTCTCCGCCTCGGCCATATGCCTCGCCCTCCGTCCGCGAAGGCGCCGCCTTAGCCCCCTGTTTCCGCCTGGGCAAGCGGGCGGGGCTTGACCGCGGCGCCGCACCCTTATATTGATCGAACGTTCATTCAATAAATGAGACCTCGATGGCCCGCCGCACCTACCGCCAGAGCCGCCGGGGCGAAGCCGCCGAGGAGACGCGTCGCCGGATCGTCGAGGCCACCTTCGCCCTGCACAACGAGCAGGGCATCGCCGCCACCACGATGAAGCAGATCGCCGAGCGCGCTGGCGTGGCGGTGGGCTCGGTCTACCACCACTTCCCGACCTACGACGACGCGATCGGCGGCTGCGCCAGCCACGTGCGCGCCGCCTTCCCCTTCCCGGCCGCCGAGGCGATCGAACGCGGGAACGACGTCGCCGCGCGGGTCGAAGCCTATGTCGACGCCTACGCCGCCAACGCCGACGTGTTTCCGGGCGCCGAGGCGGCCAGGTCCGAGGCGCACGTCTCGCGCCATGTCGCCAGCTTCTTCGAGGAGGAGGCGGCCCACCGCCTGGCCCTCGCCTGCCTGGCCCTCGGCGTCTCCGAACCCACCGAGGAGGCGCGCGCCCTGGCCGCGCTCGCGGACTTCGCCGTCTTCAACGCCTTCGCCCGCGAGGGCCTCCCGCCGGAGGTCGCCGCAAGAACCCTGAAGAGCCTGCTGACCGGCTGGCTCGCGCCAAAGGACCCCCGCTGATGCAGACCCGCACCCATGAGATCGCCGACGGCGTCTACCGCTTCTCGACCGCCGTCGACGGCATCGGGCCGGAGCCCTTCACCTTCAACCAGTTCCTGGTGATGGGCGAGGCGCCGCTGCTGTTCCACCTCGGCCAGCGCATGTTCTTCCCGATGATCAGCGAGGCGGTGGCGCGCGTCACGCCGCTGGAGAAGATCCGCTACCTCAGCTTCGGCCACGTCGAGGCCGATGAGTGCGGGGCGATGAACCTCTGGCTCGCCGCCGCCCCGAACGCCGAGGTCGTGCACGGCCAGACCGCCTGCAACGTCTCCCTCGTCGACCTCGCCGACCGACCGCCGCGCGCCCTCGCCGACGGCCAGGTGCTGGACCTGGGCGGCCGCCGCGTGCGCTGGCTCGACACGCCGCACGTGCCGCACGGCTGGGAGGCTGGCGTGATGTTCGAGGAGACCGGCTCGACCCTGCTCTGCGGCGACCTCCTGACCCACGGCGGCGACGGCCCGGCGATCACCGAGGCCGACGTCACCGCCTCGGCCATCGCCATGGAGGACATGTTCCACTCCATGAGCATGGGCCCCAACACCGACCCGGTCCTGCGCCGCCTCGCCGACCTCGCGCCGAAGACCCTCGCCCTGATGCACGGCTCCTCGTTCACCGGCGACGGCGCCGCGGCGCTCCACGCCTTCGCCGACCACTACGCGGCGGGATGAGCGCGCACACACCGCACCTCCAAGCCCCCAATCCCGGGATGACGATAGGGAGGAGCGGTTTTGGGGATCACTCCACCCAATCGAACGTCCGCTGCACCGCCTTCTTCCAGCGCGCGTACTGGCGCTCGCGTTCGGCCGGCGGCAGGGCGGGGGTCCACTCGGCGTCCTTGGCCCAGTGGCCGCGCAGGGTGTCGAGGTCGGGCCAGAAGCCGACCGCAAGGCCCGCGGCGTAGGCGGCGCCCAGGCAGGTGGTCTCGGCCACCTTCGGCCGCACCACCGGCACGCCCAGCACGTCGGCCTGGAACTGCATGAGCAGGTCGTTGGCGGTCATGCCGCCGTCGGCCTTCAGCGCCGTCAAGGCCTGGCCGGAGTCGGCGGCCATGGCGTCGGCCACCTCGCGCACCTGCCAGGCCACCGCCTCCAGCACCGCCCGGGCGATGTGGCCCTTGGTGTTGAAGCCGGTCAGGCCGGCGATCACCCCGCGCGCGTCCGAACGCCAGTAGGGCGCGAAGAGCCCCGCGAAGGCCGGCACGAAATAGACCCCGCCGTTGTCGTCCACCGACCGCGCCAGGGCCTCGATCTCGGGGGCCGAGCGGATCAGGCCGAGGTTGTCGCGCACCCACTGCACGAGGGAGCCCGCCACCGCGATCGAGCCCTCCAGGGCGTACACGGCGGGCTGATCGCCGATGCGGTAGCCGACCGTGGTCAAGAGGCCGTTCTTCGATTGGACGGCGCGCTCGCCGGTGTTCATCAGGAAGAAGGCGCCGGTGCCGTAGGTGCACTTGCCCTCGCCGGGCGAGAAGCAGGTCTGGCCGAAGAGCGCCGCCTGCTGGTCGCCCAGCGCCGAGGCGACCTTCACCCCCTCCAGCACCCCGCCGGCGATCCCGTAGACCTCGGCCGAGCCGCAGATCTGCGGCATCATCGCCCGCGGCACGCCGATCGCCGCCAGCAGCGTCTGGTCCCAGTCGAGGGTGGCGAGGTTCATCAGCATGGTGCGGCTGGCGTTGGTGACGTCGGTGACGTGGCGTCCGGTGAGCTTCCAGATCAGCCAGGAGTCCATGGTGCCGAACAGGATCTCGCCCCGCTCGGCCTTGGCCCTGGCGCCCTCGACGTTGTCCAGCAGCCAGCGGATCTTCGGGCCGGAGAAATAGGTCGCCAGCGGCAGGCCGCAGGCGGCCCGGAACCGGTCCTGGCCCTCGGCGCCGCCGAGCTCGGCGACAAGGCGGTCGGTGCGCGTGTCCTGCCAGACGATGGCGTTGGCGATCGGCCGGCCGGTGGCCTTGTCCCAGAGGACCGTGGTCTCGCGCTGGTTGGTGACGCCGACGGCGGCAAGGTCGGCCGGGCCGATGCCCAGCTTGGCCAGGGCCGCGGCGACGACGCCGCAGACGTTGGCCCAGATCTCCAGGGCGTCGTGCTCGACCCAGCCGGGCCTCGGGAAGATCTGCCGGTGCTCCTTCTGCGCCGCCGAGACGATCGAGCCCGACGCATCGAAGACGATGCAGCGCGAGGAGGTGGTGCCCTGGTCGATGGCGGCGACATAGCGGGTCATGGCGTCCTCAGCCTGGCAGATGGGGATGGAAGACGAAGCGATAGATCAGCCCCGCCAACGCCGCCCCGACAAGGGGGCC
>DASZQQ010000451.1:0-1647 GCA_035549595.1 Caulobacteraceae bacterium | reverse complement strand
AGGACGAACCATCGCGGCGGAAAGATAGTTGGCCCTACTGCCGCGCCATCTCCGCTTCGCCGATCAGGTCGCCGTCGAGGGTCTGCTCGGGGTCCATGGTCACCGTGACCTTCTTCAGGAGGCCGGTGAAGGCGAACGGGGCCGCGTAGTCGCCGACCGGGCTGCCGCGGTCGCGGCCGATGTCGAGGCCGGTCCAGGAGATGAAGCTGTGGAAGCCGAGGTCGGTCTCGCCCGAGCCGGCCGCCTTGCCGTCGACCATGAGGGTGATCAGCCGCTTGCCGGGCTCGTGCCGGACCGCGACGCCGAGGCGCCGGTGGCCGGCGGGGATGGCGCCGTCGCTGACCGTCAGGGCGTGGCGGCCGCCGACGTTCATGTCGTAGCAGAGCCGCCCGTCGCGCACGTACAGGGAATAGCCGCAGGTGGCGTCGCCATGGGCGATCAGCACCCCGTCGTCGCCGTCCGCCAGCTTGGTCTCCGCCTCGATGACGAAGGCGCGCGAGCGCACGTCCGGGGCGACGTCGGTCGGCAGGTGGCCCATGCCGCGGTGGAAGACGAAGCGCTTGCGCGGGCCATGGAAGCGGGCGGCGTTCTCGGCGAAGCGCGGGCCGAAGCGGTCGTCGAGCGGCAGCACCTTGTTGGCTTCCGCCTCGGCCCACCACGCCTGGATCAGGGCGGCCAGCTTCTCGGGATGCACCTTGGCCAGATCCTCGCTCTCCGAGAAGTCCTCGTCGAGGTGGTAGAGCTCCCAGACGTCGTCGTCGAAGGCGGTTCCGGGCGGGTGGTAGGCCACCGCCTTCCAGCCGTCCTTCCAGAGCCCTCGGTGGCCGAACATCTCGAAGTACTGCGCCTGGCCCCGCGGCGGGTCGGCCGCGCCGAAGGTGGCGGCGAAGGAGACGCCCTCCAGCGGCTGCTGCTCCACGCCGGCGATGGTCTTTGGCGCCTCGATCCCCAGCACCTCCAGGAGGGTCGGGACCACGTCGCAGGCGTGGCGGAACTGGCCGCGCAACTCGCCGCGCGCCGCGATCCCGTTCGGCCAGGCGATCACCAGCGGGTCGCGGATGCCGCCGCCGTGAGTGTTCTGCTTGTAGCGCTTCAGCGGCGTGTTCGACGCCATCGCCCAGCCCCACGGGAAGTTGGAGTGGGTGTCCGGCCCGCCGATGTCGTCGATGCGCGCGATCTTCTCCGCGATCGGTTCGGGCTTGCCGTTGTAGGGGCCCATGGCGTTGACCATGCCGAAGGGCCCGCCCTCCTGGCTGGCGCCATTGTCGCTGAGCACCAGGATCAGGGTGTCGTCCCTCAACCCGGCTTCCTCGAGGAAGGCGACGAGGCGGGCGAGGTTCTGGTCGGCGTGGTCGAGCATGGCCGCGAAGGCGCCCTGCAGGCGCGCGAACAGGCGCTGCTCGTCCTCGGAATGCTCGTCCCAGGGTCGCACCATGTCGTTGCGCGGCGGCATGCGCGTTCCCGGCGGCACGACGCCCATGGCCTTCTGGCGCGCGAGGCGCTGTTCGCGCTCGACGTCCCAGCCGTGGGCGAACACCTGGTCGTACTTCAGGATCAGGTCGCGCGGCCCCTGGTGCGGGGCGTGGCAGGCGCCGTAGGCCAGCCACGTCAGCCATGGCCGGTCCGGCGCGTCGGCGGCGTGGTCGG
>DASZQQ010000450.1:0-2207 GCA_035549595.1 Caulobacteraceae bacterium | reverse complement strand
GATGATGCCGAGCACGATCTCGTGCTTGGCGGCCACGGCCATGGTCCCGAGGGAGCCGCCCAGGGCCAGGGAGCCGGTGTCGCCCATGAAGATCTTGGCGGGGGGCGCGTTGTACCAGAGGAAGCCCAGGCCCGCGCCGATCATGGCCCCGCAGAAGGGCGCCAGCTCGCCGACGCCAGGGATGAAGTGCACCTGCAGGTACTGGGCGAAGACGAAGTTGCCGACCACATAGGCGATCACGCCGAAGGCGGCGGCGGCGATCATCACCGGCACGATGGCCAGCCCGTCCAGGCCGTCGGTCAGGTTCACCGCGTTGGAGAAGCCGCCGATGGTGATCATGCCGAAGGCGACGTAGAACCAGCCGAGGTTGACGAGCAGGTTCTTGAACACCGGGAAGGCCACCGAGGTCGGCAGGTTCATCGGCTCGCCGGGCGGATGCACGCCGAACTGGATGAGGACGAAGGTGGCGATCCCCGCCACCGCGAACTGGATCAGGAGCTTGGTCAGGCTGGAGACGCCGGCGGTGGTCTGCTTGGTGACCTTGGCGTAGTCGTCGAGGAAGCCCAGCACCCCGTAGGCCAGGGTCACCAACAGCACGGCCCAGACGTAGAGGTTGGAGAGGTCGGCCCACAGCAGGGTGCCGACGGTGAGGCCGGTGAGGATCATCACCCCGCCCATGGTCGGGGTGCCCGCCTTCTCGATGACGTGCCGCTCGATGCCCTCCTTGCGGATCGGCTGCCCGCGGCCCTGCTTGGCGCGCATCCAGTCGATGAAGCGCGAACCCATCAGGCCGATCACCAGCTGGGCGGTGACCAGGGCCATGCCGGTGCGGAAGGTCAGGTACTTCACCAGGTTGAGGAAGGGCACGTAGTGGCCCATCTCGCCGTGGCCGCCCGCCGCGAAGTAGCTGTAGAGCAGGTAGAACATCAGCCGCGCGCCCCCACGCCGACGGATTCGGGGTCCTGCATGTCGAGGGCGGCCAGGGCCTGCGCCACGGCCGAGGCCTTCGATCCGTTGGACCCCTTGACCATCACCACGTCGCCGGGCCCCACCGCCTGGACGACCTGCGGGGCCAGAGCCGCCGCTGTCTCGGCGTAGCCGCCCCGGCGAGTCGGCGGAAGGGCGTCCCACAGGAATTTCATGAGCGGTCCGGCGCAGAACACCAGGTCGACGCCCGCGTCCTCTGCCATCTCCGCCCCCTCGGCATGGAACCGTTCGGCCTCGGGGCCGAGCTCCAGCATGTCGGTCAGCACGGCGATGCGGCGACCATCCGCCGCATGACGCCCGAGGGTGTCCATGGCCGCCTTCAGCGAGATGGGATTGGCGTTGTAGCTCTCGTCGATGAGCACGAATGGGCCGGCGGCGGCGGCGATGGTCCGCTCGGCCCCACGGCCCTGCAAGGGGGCGAAGGCGGCGAGCGCCCTCAGGCCGGTGTCGAGGTCGACGTCCAGCGCCTCCAGCATCAGCAGCACCGCCAGGCTGTTGAGGCCCCAGTGGGCGCCGGTCTGGCGGATCGGGAAGCGGAGGGCCTTGCCGTGCAGGATCGCCGAGACCTCGGCGCCCCCTTCGATGGCGCGGAAGCCGGTCAGGGCGGCGTCGCAGCGGTCGTGCGAACCAAAGGTGACGACGCGCGCCCCGGCGCGGGCCGCCTCGCCCTGCAGCAGGTCGAACCAGCGGTTGTCGGCGTTGAGCACGGCCGCGCCGCCGGGCATGAGGCCGTCGAAGATCTCGGCCTTGGCCCGGGCCACCCCCGTCTCGCCGTCGGGGAAGTTCTCGGTGTGCACCGGCCCCACCGTGGAGATGGCCACGGCGTGCGGGCGCACCATGCGCGCCAGGGGCCGGATCTCCTCGGCGTGGTTCATGCCGATCTCGAAGATCGCCCGGCGTGTGTCGCGGGGCATGCGGGCGAGGGTCAGGGGCACGCCGATGTGGTTGTTGTAGCTCTTGACCGAGCCGTGGGCGGGGCCGGCCATCTCCAGGCCGAGCTTGATCGCCTGGGTCAGGCTGGTCTTGCCGACCGAACCGGTGACGGCGCCCCGCTTGGCCTCCCGCGCGCGGTCGCGGGCCGCCTCGCCGAGCCGCTCCAGGGCCTCGAGCGTGTCGCCGACCAGCACGCGGGAACCGGGGCCGGGCCTGGAGGCCAGGGCCGCCACGGCGCCGCGCTCGACGGCGCCGGTGATGAAGTCGTGGCCGTCGCGCTCGCCGCT
>DASZQQ010000449.1:0-1684 GCA_035549595.1 Caulobacteraceae bacterium | reverse complement strand
CGAAGCGCGGCGTGAGCTCGAGCGCGTCGAGGAGCAGGAGCGACAGGTCGGTGCGCTTGTTGGTGCAGACGGCGAGGATGGCGCCCTCGGCCTCCAGCGCGTCCAGCGACTCCAGCATGCCGGGGAACGGCCGGCTCTGGTCGGCGATGCGGGCCAGGTACATGGCGATGTAGCGCTCGAACAGGCGGGCGGCGTTGGCCTCGTCCAGCGGCTCGCCGGCCGCCGCGAAGCCGCGCTCGATCATCACCTTGGCTCCCCGCCCGACCAACAGGGGCGCGGTCTCGTAGGCCAGCGGCGGCAGGCCCTCTTCCCCGAGCAGGGCGTTCAGCGTGCCCATCAGGTCCGGCGCGGTGTCCACCAGGGTGCCGTCCAGGTCGAAGGCGATCACGGCGCCGTCGAGACGTCTTGCGGGAGGAGGGGGCACCGAAGGACTCCGAGCGTGCAAACCGAGGCCCGTTTCGGCTAAATCCACGGCCGAAGCAACCGAAGAGGCCTCCGCATGACCCGACGCGCCGCGATCATCCTGGCCGCCGGCCAGGGCACCCGCATGAAGTCGCCGACGCCCAAGGTGCTGCACAAGGTCGGCGGCCGCGCCATGCTCGACAGGGCCATCGACGCGGCCGAACAGCTCGGCTGCGACCGCATCGTGGTGGTGGTGGGCGCCCATAGCCCGCAGGTCGGCGAGCATGTGGTGAAGCGGCTCGGCGCGGGCTCCACGGCGCTGCAGGACCCGCCGCTGGGCACCGGCCACGCCGTCCTGGCGGCCAAGGACGCCCTGGCCGGCTTCTCCGGCGACGTGGTGGTCACCTACGCCGACTGCCCGCTGATGAATGCGGCGGCCATCGAGCCCCTGTTCGATCTGCACGACACCGGGGCGGACGTGGCCGTGCTCGGGTTCGACGCCGCCGACCCGGGCGCTTACGGCCGTCTGATCCTCGGCGAGGACGGGAGCCTGCACCGCATCGTCGAGGCCAAGGACGCCACCGAGCACGAGAAGGCCGTCACCGCCTGCAATTCCGGCGTGATCGCCGCCGACGCGGCCCTCCTGTTCGACCTCCTGGCCAACGTCGGCAACGCCAACGCCAAGGGCGAATACTACCTGACCGACGTGGTCGGCCTGGCCGTGGGCCGGGGCCTTTCCGCCCAGGCGACCTTCGCGCCTGAGGAGGCGGTGATGGGCGTCAATTCCCAGGGCGAACTGGCCGTGGCCGAACTGGCCTTCCAGACCCGCCGCCGGGCCCAGCTGATGGCCGACGGCGTCACGATGCCGGCCCCCCACACGGTGCACCTGTCCTGGGACACCCGCATCGGCGGCGGGACGACCGTGGAGCAATACGTGGTCTTCGGCCCCGGCGTGACGGTGGAAAGCGGCGCGACCATCCGCGCCTTCAGCCATCTGGAGCAGGCCGTGGTGCGCAGGGGCGCCATCGTCGGGCCCTATGCCCGGCTGCGGCCCGGCGCGGACATCGGCGAGGAGGCCCACGTCGGAAACTTCGTCGAGGTCAAGAACGTCAAGGTCGGCGAGAAGGCCAAGCTGAACCACCTGACCTATGTGGGCGACGGCGCCATCGGCGCGCGGGCCAACCTCGGCGCGGGCACCATCTTCTGCAACTACGACGGCTTCGACAAATTCCAGACCCATGTGGGCGCCGACGCCTTCATCGGCTCGGACACCGCCCTGGTG
>DASZQQ010000448.1:0-3075 GCA_035549595.1 Caulobacteraceae bacterium | reverse complement strand
GGCGAAGGCCTCGCTCCAGGCCATGCGCTTGACCACCGCGTCGGGGGCGCACCAGACGCTCGCTTCGTCGGCCCAGCCCTTGGGCGAGGGCGCGGCGAAGGGCTTCTGGCCAAGCCCGGTCATGATCGGCCCGACCTCGCGCAGGTCCTGCGGCGCGGCGCCCGTGGCGCGGTAGCTCGAGATCAGGAACTCGTACGGCGTCTTGAACTTGCGCGCCGCCGGATCCCAGGCCTCCGGCGCGCTCACCAGCGTCCGGGCGACGTGCGCCAGGTCTCCGTTACTCGACAGGTAGGCGCCTTTCAGCCGCTCGACGAGGGCCGGCGGCGGGTCGTCGGCGACGAAATGGACCGCGAGCTTGCGCGCGATGTGTCCGGCCGTATGCGGGCTCGCCGCCAGGTCCTTCATCACCGCCAGCGCCTGACGCCCGCCCTCCTGGTCGTAGGTGCGGCCCATGATCGTCCGCCGGCCGGGCTCGTGCGCGATGTCGCGGAAGACGAAGACCCCCTCCTTCTCGCCCTGCCGTGGGCCGCCGATCGAGTAGCCGGTGAGCGCGCGGGCGAACTCGGTGACGTCGCCTTGCGTGTAGCCGGCGTCGACGCCGACGGTGTGCAGCTCCAGGATCTCGCGGGCGAGGTTCTCGTTGAGCCCGGCCTGCTTGCCGCTGCGCCGGGCCATGAAGTCGGCCGCGCGGGTGTCGGGCCCCACGGACTGCGCCTGGTCCAGGTAGACCAGCATCGCCGGGTGGGTGGACGAGGCGACCAGCAGGTCCTCGAAGCGGCCGAAGACGTTGGGCCGGATCGCCTCCTGCTCGAACGGCCCGACCAGGGTGGCGGTGATGAGCTTGGTCGCCGAGACCGTGAAGTGGTTCGCCCAGAACAGGGTCCAGCGCTCGCGAAAGCCGTCCGGCGTCGAGGCGCCCAGCTGCGCACGGGCCAGGAAGTCCTTCGCGCCGGTCTGGCGGATCATCCTCTGGGCGTCCTTCACCGGATCCGACTTTTCAGAGGCGGATTGGGGGTCGCCCTCTTGGCGCGCCTCGCGCCGCTGCATCTGGTAGTCGCGGATCTGGACGTAGCGCTGGACCGAGCTTTCCGGGTCGGCCTGGGGCTGGTCGGCGCCCTCGCGGCGGATCTGGGCGGCGAGGAAGCCCTCGGGATCGGTCCGGGCGAGGTCGAGCTCGCCGGGCCGGGCGCCGAGCCCGAAGCGGGAGACGGCGATCGCCGCCTTCATGTCCCGGTCGATGGTCATGCCCTGGCTCCTTGCGGCCGGCGGCGGAATTTGCTGCTAGCACGGCTCAGGCCGGCGCTTCCGTCGCGCCCGATGGCTGATCGCGAAGGTGTGACCTTGCCCGAGAGTTCCGACCCGCTGCTGCGGCCCCGCCGGTTCTACAAGGCCGTGACCGTGGAGCCGGCGGAGGGCGGCTGGGCCGTGCGGCTCGATGCGCGCACGCCGCGCTCGCCGCGGGGCAAGCCGCTGGTGTTCCCCAGGCAAGGCCTCGCCGAACTGGTCTCGGCGGAGTGGGCCGCCCAGGGCGAGACGGTCGACCTGCCGACGATGATCGCCACGCGCCTGGCCTACACCGCCCTCGACGGCGTCGCCGACAAGCGCGAGGTCACCGCCGAAGACGCCGCGCGCTACATCCTGACCGACCTCGTCTGCTACTTCGCCGACGCTCCCGCGGCGCTGGTGGCGCGGCAGGAAGCGGCCTGGGGTCCGCTGATCGCCTGGGCCGAAGAGGCGCTGGGCGTCCGCCTGGTCCGGGCGACGGGGATCATCCACGAGGACCAGCCGGCGGAGGGCGAGGCGCGCGTCCGCACCCTGGCGCTGGCCTACGACGACTTCGGCCTCGCCGCCCTCAGCCTCGCCGTCGGCCTCTTCGGCTCGGCCGTGATCGCCTTGGCCCTGGCGCGCGGGCGCCTCACCGGCGACGAGGCCTTCGCCGCCGCCCGCGTCGACGAGATCTTCCAGGAGGAGCAGTGGGGGATCGACGCCGAAGCCGCCGCCCGCACCGCCCGCATGGCCGCCGAAGCCCGCATGCTCGACCGCTGGTTCGCGGCGTTGCGCTAGGCGGCGATCGCAGCGGACGAGCTTCGTTCACCTGACAGGCCGCGGCGCGTTCTCCATACTGAGATCGAGGAGAGGCGAGATTGATCACACGCGTCACGACAAGGGGACAAGTGTCGTTGCCCGAGTGGGTCGCGAGCCGCCTGGGTATCCGCGCGGGAAGCGAAGTCGTGTTTCGTCTTCAGCCAGACGGTCGTGTGGTCCTGGAGGCGGTCGGCGCCCCGCAGCCGAGGAGTCGCTTCGCCAGTCTTCGTGGTCGCGCCGGGCCCGGCCTCAGCACAGACGAGCTCATGAGACTCATCCGGGAGTGACCCGGGCGCCGTGGGGTGAGCTTGTCACGGTCGGGAGGCGCCGCTAGGCGTTGCGCTTTCCGCATCGATCCCAGGGCCGTTCCATGCAGCATATCCTCGAAGAGCTCGAAAAGCGCCGCGCCCAGGCGCGCGCCGGCGGCGGCGGACGGCGGATCGACAGCCAGCACGCCAAGGGCAAGCTGACCGCCCGCGAGCGGCTGGACCTGCTGCTGGACGAGGGCTCGTTCGAGGAGTTCGACATGTTCGTCGAACACCGCAGCCACGACTTCGGCATGGAGCGCCAGCGCATCCCGGGCGACGGCGTCGTCACCGGCTGGGGCACGATCAACGGCCGCGTGGTCTACGTCTTCTCCAAGGACTTCACCGTGTTCGGCGGCTCGCTGTCCAAGGCCCACGCCGAGAAGATCGTGAAGGTCCAGGAGATGGCCGCGCGCAGCGGCGCGCCGATCATCGGCCTGTTCGACGCCGGCGGCGCGCGCATCCAGGAGGGGGTCGACAGCCTGGCCGGCTATGCCGACATCTTCCTGCAGAACGTGCTGTCGTCGGGCGTCATCCCGCAGATTTCCGTCATCATGGGACCGTGCGCGGGCGGCGACGTCTACTCGCCTGCCATGACCGACTTCATCTTCATGGTGAAGGATACGAGCTACATGTTCGTGACAGGCCCCGACGTCGTGAAGACCGTGACGAACGAAACGGTGAC
>DASZQQ010000447.1:0-1849 GCA_035549595.1 Caulobacteraceae bacterium | reverse complement strand
GACCTGGCCGGCCAGGGCCGTGGCGTCGGCGCGGAAGGTCGCGCGCACGCCGTCGGCGCGGAACTCCAGGGTCGCCGAGCCGCCGAGCTCGCGGCCGGTGACCTTCTCGAGCAGGGTCGAGCCGAAGCCGCGCCGGGTGGGCGGGCTCACCGGCGGGCCGTTGCGCTCCTGCCAGACCAGCTCGAAGCCGCCCTCGGCGAGCGGGCTCCAGGTGACGTCGACGCGGCCCGCCTCGGTGGACAGCGCCCCGTATTTCACGGCGTTGGTCGCCAGTTCGTGCAGCGCCAGCGTCAGGGCGTTGGTGGCGCGCGGATTGAGCACGATCTCCGGACCGTGCCAGTGCGCCTGGCCGGGCGCCAGGCCGCCGAGCTCGGCTGTGGCGATGTTGCCGATCTCGGCCCCGCGCCAGCGGGTGGCGGTCAGCAGGGTATGGGCCGAGGCCATCGCCTCCAGGCGCCCGGCGAAGTGCTTGAGGAAGGCCTCGAGCGACACGGTCTTGCGCGCCGACTGCAGGGCCATGGACTGGACCGAGGCCAGGACGTTCTTCACCCGGTGGTCGAGTTCGGCCACCAGGGCCTCGCGGCCGTCCTCCAGGTGCTTGCGTTCGGAGATGTCCTGGACGGCGCCGACGAAGCGCCGCGGCGGACCGTCGAGCCGCATGCCGGCGGCGTACATCCACTGGGTGCGCCCCGTGTCCGGCCGGACCATGCGGAAGCGCGCGTCGAAGCGGCCGTTGGCCTGCAGCCCCTCGCGCACGGCCTCGCGCAGGGTGGGCAGGTCGTTGGGGTGCACGTGGCGCCAGATCGCCTCGCCCTGCTCGGCCGGCATGCTGCCGGCAGCCAGCCCGGTGATGGCGGCCATCCGCCTGCTGATGGTCACGACGTTGCGCTCGACGTCGTACTCGAACTCGCCCATGCCGGCGGCCTCGAGGGCCAGGGCCGGCAGGTCCTCGTCGGACGCAGCCGGGGCGGCGGGGGTTGGCGCGGCTTCGGCCATGCCGCGAGCATAGGCGTTCGCACGCCTTTGCGCACCATCGGTCAATCCCTGAGTCGAAAATGGCCGAAGCTTAAGTGTATATTCGCCTCCGGACGCCAGAAGGCGGAACCTTGACGGCGGCGCGGGCGTTGACCCGGGCGGCCTCGAAGGGGTCCACCCCGGGGCGTCGCCATTTGTCCGGAGAACGGTCATGTCCGCTGAATCTATGTCGTCCGCGATCGACGAGGCCCAGAAAGCCAAGAAATCGGCGAACAACGCCGCCGATCACGGCGAGCGCAGCTTCAGCGAGGCCATGACGGCCGCCGAGCGCACCCTCGCCGAGGCGACCAAGGCCGCCGAGAAGGCGTTCAAGGAAGGCGTCGAGGCGCTGCGCTCGCAGACCAAGGTCTACCGCGAAAACGCCGGCGAACAGTTCGACGAGGCGCAGCGCTACCTGGTCGAGCGGGTCAAGGAACGTCCGGTGACCGCCGCCCTCGCGGGCGTGGGCGTCGGGCTGCTGCTCGGCCTGCTCCTCTCCAGCCGCGGCAAGTGATCGCCGCACTCCTAAGAAGGCTCTCCATGGGGCTGGCCGCGGGGGCGGTGTTCGCGACGTGCGCTTCGGTGGTCGTCGTGGCGCTGGCGTTCGCCCTCTACGCCCTCGTCGAGCCCTTCTGGGGCCGCGCCGGCGCGGCCGCCGTCGTCGCCGGGGCGGCGGCGCTGCTGATGTTCCTCATCGCCGCCGTGCTGATGGCTGGCTCGGCCCCGCCGAAGCCCAGGAAGGGCGCGGCCCCGGGGCCGGAAGCGGCGCTCGACCGCGTCGTCGATTTCCTGAAGGAGCGGCCCTACGTGGCCATCGCCGCGGCGGTGGCGGCCG
>DASZQQ010000446.1:0-2651 GCA_035549595.1 Caulobacteraceae bacterium | reverse complement strand
GAGCAGGCGCGGGATGACCTTCTCGACGTAGCCGCGCAGGGCCGGGTCAGGGGCGTCGACGCCCGACTGCACGGTCATCACCTCGTGGCGGCCGTTGCCGCCCAGCACCGTGGCGGTCAGGGTGTCGATGGCGACGTAGCTGCCGTTCTTGTCCTTCTTGGCCTCGGCGGCGCGTGCGTCGGCGGGCGCCAGGCACAAGGCCAGGAGCACGATCCAGGGCGCGAGCCAAAGCCGCGACGAAAGGGCGCGAATCGACATGGGCCCATTGTGGACCTCGGCGGTTGACGGGGCCTTACCGGCCCCCATATGCCGTGCGTCATGACCAGCGCGCCCGTCACCGTCCCCACGACCCGCTCCGTCCTCCTGGGCATGAGGCGGGGCGCGGTGATGCGCTGCCCCAACTGCGGTCAGGGCAAGCTCTACCGCAAATACCTCAAGGTCCAGGCCTGTCCGGCGTGCGGCAACGACAACGCCCGCTACCCCGCCGACGACCTGCCGCCCTACGCCACGATCCTGATCGTCGGCCACCTGGTGGTCGGCCCGCTGCTGTTCTTCCCCTGGATCTGGGAGGGGAACACCGTCCTGGTGCTGGGCACGGTGCTTCCCGCGCTGCTGATCCTGACCCTGGCCTTCCTGCCGGTAGTCAAGGGCGCGGCGGTGGGCCTGCATTGGGCGCTCGAACCGCGCCACGACGTCGAACGGCCCTAGAAAACACCGCTCCGTCGGGATCGCGCGGCGGCTTGCAGCGTTGCCGTGCGGGCGTGCTATGTCGCCTGGTCCCTGCCTGAGAGCCTTCCCATGACCGATACCCCCGCCATCCTGGTCGCCGGCGGCGCCGGATACATCGGCTCCCAGACCTGCAAGGCGCTGAGGGCGGCGGGGTTCATGCCGGTCACCCTGGACAACCTCTCCACCGGCTATCGCCAGGCGGTGAAGTTCGGCCCCTTCGTCGAGGCCGACCTGCGCGACCGCGAGACGGTGCAGGACACGGTGCGCGAGCACGGGGTGGTCGCCGCCATCCACTTCGCCGCCTTCTCCCTGGTCGGCGAGAGCGTCAAGGACCCGGCCAAGTACTACGACAACAACGTCGGCGCCGCGAACGCCTTCGCCTCGGCCCTGATCGGCGCGGGCGTGCAGAGCTTCCTGTTCTCCTCCACCGCCGCCACCTACGGGATCCCTTCCGCCTCGCCGATCCCCGAGGATCATCCCACGGTCCCGATCAACCCCTACGGCGCCTCCAAGCTCGCCTTCGAGGGGGCCCTGCGCTGGCTGGGCGAAGCGCACGACTTCCGCTGGACCGCCCTGCGCTACTTCAACGCCGCCGGGGCGGACCTGGACGGCGAGGTGGGCGAGAGCCATGAGCCGGAAACCCATCTGATCCCCAACCTGTGCAAGGCGGTGTACGGCACGGGCCCGGCCCTGACCGTGTTCGGCCAGGACTACCCCACCCCCGACGGGACCCCGATCCGCGACTACATCCACGTGGCCGACCTGGCCGAGGCGCACGTCCTGGCCATCCGCCGGCTGATCGGCGGCGGCGACAGCGGCATCTACAACGTCGGGACAGGCGAGGGCGCCACGGTGATGCAGATCATCGCCGCAGCCGAACGGGCGCTCGGCAAGACCGTGCCCTACAGCGTCGGCCCCCGCCGGCCGGGCGACCCGCCGTCCCTGGTGGCCGATTCCAGCCGCCTTAAGCGCGATTTCGGCTGGGCGCCGAAGCATTCCGACCTGGAGACGATCATACGCACCGCCGCGGAATGGCAGCGCACGCGGCCCTACTGAGCCGACAGGCGCTCGAGGACCTCGTCCTCGTCCATGGCGATGTCCAGCAGCTTGACCCGCGCCGTTTCGCCGGAGACCACGCGCACGCCTGAGCGCGGCAGGCCCAGCGTCTTGGCGACCAGCCGGACCAGGGCGGCGTTGGCTTCACCCTCCACCGGCGGTGCCGCCACCCGCGCCTTCAGCAGCGGACGGTCGGCCTCGTCCCGATCCAGGCCCTCGACGGCGTCGCGTCCGCCGCGGGGCGTCAGGCGCACCGCCAGCCGCAAACCTAGCCCAGCACCCGGATCAGCGGGGCGAAGATCAGGGGCAGGATGTAGCGCTGGATGCCGACCAGCACGAGGATCACGATGATCGGCGAGATGTCGACGCCGCCGAACGGCGGGATGATCCGCTGCACCGGCCGCAGCACGGGCCGCGTCACCGCGTCGAGGAACCGGGTCAGCTGGTAGATGAAGCGGTTGCGCATGTTGACCACGTCGAACGCGATCAGCCAGCTCAGGATGGCGTTGACCACCAGGGCCAGGATGATCAGGCTCAACAGCGCGTCGACGATGTAGGCGATGAAACTGCCCATACGCTTCCAGCTCCCCGGTTTGGCGTGTTCAATTGGCTAAGCGCGCAAAGCCGCAAATGGATACCGGGCTTTGCAATAAAAGACACGCCCCGATGGCCTTGACTTGGAGGGTCGCGGTCCCTTATCTGGCGCGCCTTCCTGGGGCCGTAGCTCAGTTGGTAGAGCGTCTCGTTCGCAATGAGAAGGTCAGCGGTTCGATTCCGCTCGGCTCCACCAGGAACGCCTGCCGGATTCCAGCAGCGCCCGCCCAGGCGCTCCACGCTCGCTCCGCATAACGCTGTTCGCCTCTTGG
>DASZQQ010000445.1:0-7738 GCA_035549595.1 Caulobacteraceae bacterium | reverse complement strand
CTGGCGTCGATCCCCGCGCCGATGACGCCGCCGATCAGGAAGTTGCCGGCGGTCATGGCCGCGACGCCCTCGCCCGCCGCCTTCGAGCGGACATGCTGCGTCTGGCTCTCGTAGCCGGCCTTGGTGACCGTGACGTCGAAGGAGTCCTTGCGCGAGATGCGGAAGGTGCAGGGCGTCGCCTCGCAGCTGAAGCCGTTGTTGGTGCGCACCGCCGCGCCGGGCGGCGACGAGGTGACGACGAACTTGGTGCTCGTACCCCGCGTCACCGTCGCGCACGCGGCCAGCGTCGAGCCAAGCGCGATCAGCGCCGCAATCCTGCGGTAATCCATGATTCCCCCCCTGATGCGCCCCACCGGCGCGCGAACAGCTAGGCTTGTTCGACCGGCGATGTAAAGCGAGCGGCGCGCATGACGACAAGTTAAGTTGTATTCTGAAGGCGGCTCCGGTCTTCGGAACGGGGTGGCGGCCGGGGGGGCCCGGACGGACGCGGGCGCAGCGTTCCGCAGGAGATCGACGATGCACCGACGCAGCTTCCTGACCGCCGCCGGCGCCGGGCTCGCCTTGGCCGGCCATGCCTTCGCCGACGCGGCCAAGCCGCCGGTGAAGCTCGCCAAGGCCTATCCGTTCCTGGAGGCGTACTTGAAGCTGCCGGCCGCCCAGCGGTCGCGCTTCCACCCGGCCTACTACCTGATGCAGGACGGCCACCCGGCCGGCGGCTATCGCGCCCAGATCATCGACGGCGCCGCGCGCATCGACGTGCCGGTCGAGGCGGACGGCCGGCTCGGCCGGCTCCCCACCCTGGCGCAGCTGCAGGGACCGGCCCAGTTCCAGCTGCTGGCCCCCTCGGCGCTGAAGTTCGGCCTGAAGCTGGAGGTGCAGGCCTCGATGCCGGCCCAGAACCAGCTCGACGCGCATGAGCTGTCCCTGGCGATCCAGCAGGCGGCCGACGCCGTCAAGGTGATCGCCGGCGCCATGGCGTTCGCGGCCCCGAAGCTGGCGGCCGCCGCCTTCCCGGGCGCCGGCGCCGGCCAGGCCACGCTGGCGGACGGGCGCAGCCTGCCGCTGGTCGCCAGCCGCCTGGGACCGATGTTCGAGCCGGCCAGGGCCCCCGGCGCCCGCCTCGTCAGCCTGACGCGTCCGCCGTCACGGATCGTTCTGGCGCCGGCCGCCTGACACCGGGACGACAGTTCCGGCCGCGCGCTCGCCCTTTGCACGTGGGACGGAATGTCTCATTCTGCCTGCAACTAATGACGCTCATCGTTCGCAACAACGAGGAGGAAACCATCATGGCGGCGCCCCCAATTGGCGTGGTTCGTTCCCTGTTGCGTCCCATTCCCCGCGAAGTGGTCGGCATGGCCGGTTTCGCCGGCGCCATCTTCGCCGTCGTCTCGGCGGGCGCGGAGATCTCCAGCCACTTCACCGAACCCTCGGCCTGGCTCTTCGCCGCCGCCTACGGCGGTCCCGGCGCGGTCGCCTTCGCGCTCTACTGGCTGGTGACCCGCAAGCCGATCTGAGGCCAAGGCCCGCCCCGCTTCCGACGCCGCCGCGACGGCGCCGCGGCCCGCGCCTGACCCCGTCCCCGTTTCGGGAACAATATCGCTCGTCGCGCGCTAAGGCCTGCGGGAGCGTGCGACGCGGTCGTGCGTCATGCGACCGGATGGGGACGACGCCGATTGAAGGCCATGAGTAGTTCGGGGGCAGACGACCACCGATACGAAACCCTCGTCAACGCGATCACCGACCTCGGACTGTCCGAGTTCGACGGTTCCGGACGCGTCGCGATCTGGAACGTCGGCGCCGAGCGCCTGAGCGGCTACTCTGCAGCCGAGGCGATCGGCCTGCCGTTCTCGACCTTCTTCACCGTCGAGGATCGCCGCCAGGGCCTGCCGGGGCACATCCTCGACGAGGTGCGTCGTCACGGCCGGCACGAGTGTGAGGGCTGGCGCCTGAGGAAGGACGGCGCGCGCTTCTATTCCATCGAGGTCATCGACGCGGTCCGCGATCGGACCGGACGCCTCGTCGGCTTCGCCAATGTCTGCCGCGACATCACCGAGCGCCGCCTCGCCCAGGAAGCGCTGCGCGAGAGCGACCGGCAGTTCCGGCTGCTCGTCTCCGGGGTCGTCGACTACGCCATCTACATGCTCGACCCGGAAGGGCTGGTCTCCAGCTGGAACGCGGGCGCGCGGCGGATCAAGGGCTACGAGGCCGAGGAGGTGATGGGGCGGCACTTTTCGATGTTCTACAGCGAGCCAGACCGCGCGGCCGGGGCGCCTGACCGCAACCTGGCCGTTGCGCGCGAGCAGGGCCGTAGCGAGACCGAAGGCTGGCGCAGGCGCAAGGACGGCTCCCTGTTCTGGGCCAGCGTCGTGGTCGACGCCATCCGCGACGAGTCCGGCAGGCTGATCGGCTTCGCCAAGATCACCCGCGACATCACCGAGCGTCGCCAGGCCCAGCTCGACCTCCAGGCGGCGCAGGAGCAGCTGGCGCAGGCGCAGAAGATGGAGGCGCTCGGCCAGCTCACCGGCGGCGTCGCCCACGACTTCAACAACCTGATGATGATCGTCGCCGGACAGTCCCAGGCCCTGCGCGCCGCGCTGTCCGACCATCCGCGCGCCCTGCGATCGCTCGACGCCATCGACCTGGCCGTGAACCGCGGCGGCGCCTTGACCCGCCAGCTGCTGACCTTTTCGCGCCGGCAGCGCCTGAACACCGAACCGGTCGACCTGGTGCAGCGGCTGCAGGACTTCCGCGCCATGCTGGCCAGCTCGCTGCGCAGCGGGATCAGGCTGGAGACCGATCTGCCCGAAGACCTCTGGCCGGTCGCCGTCGACCTGGGCGAACTCGAGCTCGCCCTCGTCAACATCGCCGTCAACGCCCGCGACGCCATGCCCGACGGCGGCGCCTTCCGCGTCACGGCCGAGAACCTGACGCTCGGGCCGGGCGAAGGCGCCCCGCCCCTCGCGGGCGACTTCGTGCGGCTCAGCCTCTCCGACACCGGCGTCGGCATTCCGCCGGACATCCTGGCCAAGGTGTTCGAACCCTTCTTCACCACCAAGCCGGTGGGGCGCGGCACCGGCCTCGGCCTCTCGCAGGTTCACGGCCTGGCCCATCAGTCCGGCGGCGCCGTCGAGGTGACGAGCGAACTTGGCAAGGGGACCAGCATCCGCATCCTGCTGCCGCGCGCGACCCATGCGCCGGCGGCGGCAGACGCGAAGGACGAGGCGGAGCCGGACGCCGGTCAGCCGGGCGCCCGGGTGCTGGTTGTCGAAGACAATCCGGAGGTCGCGGCCGTCACGGCCACCCTCCTGCAACAGCTTGGCTACCGCACCGACGTCGTCGGCGACGCCGACAGCGCGCTGGCCGCGGTGGAGTGCGAGCCCCCCTTCGACCTCGTGTTCAGCGACATCGTCATGGCCGGATCGATGGACGGCCTCGCCCTCGCCCGCCGGCTGCGCGAGACTCACCCCGAGCTGCCGGTCCTGCTGACGTCCGGCTACAGCCGCGACAGCGCCGGCGCGGACGACTTCGAGATCCTGCGCAAACCGTTCCAGATCTCCGAACTGGGCCGCCTTATGGCCCGCAGCCTCGCGCGGCGATCGTCGGCTTCCGACACCGCGGCCGGCGGCCAGGCCTGCGCGCCTTAGTGTCCGGTTGATTTGCAGCGGGCCCGGATTCATACCGGTCGTCCCTAGAATCGAGCCAGTTTCACGGTATGCCCAAGGCCGCCGCCCAGCCGTCGCTGTTCGACGACGCGCTCAACCCCGCTCCTGCCGCACCGCTGGCCGAGACGCACGAGCCGCGGCCGCGCGGCTCTGCGCCCGCGTCCGGCTACTCGGCCAAGGACATCGAGGTGCTGGAGGGCCTGGAGCCGGTCCGCAAGCGTCCTGGCATGTACATCGGCGGCACCGACGAGCGGGCGCTGCATCACCTCTTCGCCGAGGTGCTCGACAACTCCATGGACGAGGCGGTCGGCGGCCACGCCAAGGTGATCGAGGTGTCGCTATCCGCCGAGGGCGCGCTGACGGTGAAGGACGACGGCCGCGGCATGCCGGTCGACCCGCACCCGAAGTATCCGGGCAAGTCGGCGCTGGAAGTGATCATGACCGTCCTGCACTCGGGCGGGAAGTTCTCCGGCAAGGCCTACGAGACCTCGGGCGGCCTGCACGGCGTCGGCGTCTCGGTGGTCAACGCCCTTTCCGAGCGGGTCGAGATCACCGCCTGGAAGGACGGCTTCGAGTGGCGCCAGACCTTCTCGCGCGGCCGGCCGACCTCCAAGCTCGAGCAGATCGCGCCGACGAAGAAGCATGGCACGGCCGTCACCTTCACCCCCGACCCGGTGATCTTCGGCGAGGACGTCGCCTTTAGGCCCTCACGGCTCTACCGCATGGCCCGGTCCAAGGCGTACCTGTTCCGCGGCGTCGAGATCCGCTGGTCGTGCGCGCCCGAACGGATCACCGACCAGACCCCGGCCGAGGCCACGTTCCGCTTCCCCAACGGCCTGGCCGACTTCCTGGCCGAGAGCACGCAAGGGCTGGAGACCGTGACGCCGACGCCGTTCGCCGGCCGCATCGAGCGCCAGGGCGAGGCCGGCGCGGTGGAGTGGGCCGTTGCCTGGACTCCGGCCGGCTTCGGCGAGGCCGACGGCTTCATGAGGAGCTACTGCAACACCGTGCCGACGCCCGAGGGCGGCACGCACGAGGCGGGACTTCGGGCCGTGCTGACGCGGGGCCTTCGCGCCTATGCCGAGATGACCGGCGAGAAGCGCGGTGCGGTGATCACCGCCGACGACGTCGTGGCCCAGGCCGGCGCGATGATCAGCGTCTTCGTCCGCAACCCGGAATTCCAGGGCCAGACCAAGGAGCGCCTGTCCAGCGTCGACGCCCAGCGCCTGGTCGAGGCGACGCTGCGCGACCCCTTCGACCACTGGCTGACCGAGCAGCCCAAGGCCGCCAACGCCCTCCTGGCCTTCGTCGTCGACCGCGCCGAGGAGCGGCTGAAGCGGCGCAAGGACAAGGAGGTCGCCCGCGCCTCGGCGACGCGCAAGCTGCGCCTGCCCGGCAAGCTCGCCGACTGTTCCGGCCAGGCCGCGGACGGCACCGAGCTGTTCATCGTCGAGGGCGACTCGGCCGGCGGCTCGGCCAAGCAGGCGCGCGACCGGCGCACCCAGGCGATCCTGCCCCTGCGCGGCAAGATCCTGAACGTCGCCTCCTCGTCCGCCGACCAGCTGCGCGCCAACAAGGAGCTGGCTGACCTGCAACTGGCGCTGGGCGTCGGCTCGGGCGCCAAGTTCAGCGAGGACGACCTGCGCTACGAGCGCATCATCATCATGACGGACGCCGACGTGGACGGCGCCCACATCGCCAGCCTGCTGATCACCTTCTTCTACCGCACCATGCCGGGCCTGGTGCGGGCCGGGAAGCTGTACCTCGCCCTGCCCCCGCTCTACCGCCTCAGCCACGGCGGCAAGACCGAGTACGCGCGCGACGACGCGCACAAGGACGAGCTGCTGGCCACCACCTTCAAGGGCAAGAAGCCCGAGATCGGCCGCTTCAAGGGCCTGGGCGAAATGATGCCGGCCCAGCTGAAGGAAACCACCATGAACCCGAAGACCCGCACCCTGGCGCGGGTCAGCCTGCCCCGCGAGGAGGGCCAGGTGGAGGGGCTGGTGGAAACCCTGATGGGCCGCAAGCCCGAGCTGCGCTTCCGCTTCATCCAGGAAAACGCCGAGTTCGCCACCGAGGACCTCGACGTCTGAGCCCCGCATCGGGGACATGTTCCGCCAGGAACGTGTCCCCCTCCAGCCGGAAGGGATAATGGGGACACGAACCTCGCCTGCGGCGGGATCATGTCCCCGCGCGATCCCCTCAGTCCCCCAACTGAACCCGCGCCCAGCGCCTGCCGGTCCAGTACAGGATCTGGTCGCCCGCTTCCTCGCGGCCGAAGTCGACGGCGGCGTGGCGCACGCGGACGGCGCCGTAACGGCCGGCGGGCTTCAGTTTCAGATAGAAGCCATCGGGCGAGCCCGGCTGGTCCTCCAGCACCGTGCGGCGCGCGCCGACCTCGGCCACCAGGCGCCAGCCCCTGGCTGTGGTCTCGATCGCCATCCGGTCGGCCTTGCCGTCGCCGTCGAAGTCGGCGCGGACCTCGGCGAAGGTCGAGGCGGCCGCCCACGGCGCCCAAATCAGGGCCGCGAGCGCGCCTGCGGCGATTTTCCCGTGTGCGCGCAAGGCTTTCGCGCCCGATTGCGTTGACATCGAAGACCCACCCCCTATGTTCGCGCCGCCCGAGCCGGGTTTCCGACCGAGCCCGAATCGCTTCGGTTCTTTCGCCCCAACGGGCCTTTATTCAAGACATGACAGACTTTGCAGACCTGGGGCTGTCCGCCCCCACCCTCAAGGCCGTAGCCGAGACCGGCTACACCGTGGCCACCCCCATCCAGGCGCAGGCCATCCCGGTCGCCCTGGCCGGTCGCGACGTCCTGGGCATCGCCCAGACCGGCACCGGCAAGACCGCCGCCTTCACCCTGCCGATGATCGACCGCCTGGTCGCCGGCCGGTCCAAGGCGCGCATGCCGCGCTCGCTGGTGATCGCGCCGACGCGCGAGCTCGCCGATCAGGTGGCGCTCTCGTTCGAGAAGTACTCCAAGGGCCAGAAGCTCACCTGGGCGCTCCTCATCGGCGGCGTCTCGTTCGGCGACCAGGAGATGAAGCTGGACCGGGGCGTCGACGTGCTGATCGCCACGCCCGGGCGCCTGCTGGACCACTTCGAGCGCGGCAAGCTGCTGCTCACCGGCGTGCAGATCATGGTCGTCGACGAAGCCGACCGCATGCTCGACATGGGTTTCATCCCCGACCTCGAGCGCATCTTCAAGCTGACGCCGGCCAAGAAGCAGACCCTGTTCTTCTCGGCCACCATGCCGCCGGAGATCACCCGGCTCACCAAGCAGTTCCTGACCGACCCGGTGCGCATCGAGGCGGCCAGGCCCGCCACCACCGCCGAGACCATCGCCCAGCACGTGGTGCGCATCCCGACCGCCGACCCCGCCGCCAAGCGCACCGCCCTGCGCGCCCTGGTCGGCCGCGACGACGTGCGCAACGGCATCGTCTTCTGCAACCGCAAGTCCGAGGTCGACATCGTCGCCAAGAGCCTGAAGAAGCACGGCTTCGACGCGGCGGCGATCCACGGCGACCTCGACCAGGCGACGCGCATGCGCACGCTGGATTCGTTCCGCAAGGGCGAGCTGAAGCTGCTGTGCGCCTCCGACGTCGCCGCCCGCGGCCTCGACATCCCGGACGTCAGCCACGTCTTCAACTACGACGTGCCGCACCATGCCGACGACTACGTCCACCGCATCGGCCGCACCGGCCGGGCCGGGCGCAAGGGCGACACCTACATGATCGTCACCCCGGCCGACGCCCGCAACCTGGACAAGGTGCTGAAGCTGATCGGCATGGCCCCGGACGAGGTCAAGCTCGACATCGACTGGAGCGAGGTGAAGTCCGACGCCCGCCGGCGCGACGACCGCGGCGGCCGCGAACGCTCCGCCGGCCGCGACCGGGACCGCGACAAAGGCCGCGGCCGAGGCCGCCCGGCTTCGGAAACCTCGGTCGTCGGCATGGAGCCGGCGAAGGTCACGCCCAGGGCCGAGGCCCCGGAGGGCGCCGAGGAGGCTGCGCCGGCGCCCGAACGCGCCCGCGAGCCGCGCCGCGAACGCTCGCGCCGCGAACGCGCCCCGGCC
>DASZQQ010000444.1:0-6020 GCA_035549595.1 Caulobacteraceae bacterium | reverse complement strand
CTTCATGGCTGGGCTCGTCCTCGCCCTGGCCCGCGGCCTCGCCGAGCCCGAAGCCTTGCGCTGGGCCATGGCGGCGGCCTCGGCGACGCTGCTGGCGCCGGGCACGCGCCTCGGCGCCGCGCGCGACATGCGCCGGCTCGTGAAGTCGGTGGTGGTGGAGGCGGCGGCCTGATCAGACCGCCTGGACGGCGCCCAGCAACAGCCGCACCTCGCCTTCGCCCCAGGCGGGCAGCAGCAGGCGCTGGTAGGCGCCGTCCCCCTCGTGGACGTGGATCGTCGGATGCATGCACTCGACCGTGGCGCTGGCCTGGGCGCGCAGCATCTCGAACGGGGCCGGCAGGTCGACCTCGTCGAGGAAGCGGCCGAGCACGCGGTCCCGGTCGGCGTCGGACAGGCCCACCTCGGCGATGGCCAGGCGGAAGCGTTCCGGCTTGGCGAAGACCTCGAGCAGGAACATGCGCGGGCACAGGCGCTCGAAGTCGGGCATGACGATGTCGTCGGCGAACGGCACCTCCGCCGAGCCGCGCCTCAGGTCCTGCCACCAGGCGAGGACGGCGTCGAGCCGGCCGGCGATCGGGCCGGAGATGGCGAAGGGGGCGTGGCTGGTCATGGCGGAAACCTCTCTTCGTCGCGGCGCGAAGGCCTTGATCCTGCTGAATCGCAAGCTGGCGCGAACCTCCGGGTAAATCCCTAGGGAGCGGACCGCAATGGCGCGCGTTGAACCCACGTGGCGTCATACCGATATCAAGCGCCAGGAGGGCGTCATGGCCGTCTCGTCCGCAATGCTGGTGCTGGCCGCCGCGGCCGCCCTGAACGGCCCGGCCTGGTGCCCGGCCCCGGGACAGGCGCCGGCGTCCCGAGCCGCCGAAGAACCCGTCGCCTGCACCGCGCCCGCGCCCGCCGCCGGGGCGGTCTTCGCCGGTCCCGTGCTGCAGGCGGCCGACGGCGGATCGGTGTGCGTCGCCCTCGGCCCCTCCCCGGACCAGTGGGTGGCTGTGCGCCTGGCCGACGCCCCCCAGGCCCCGCGCGGCGCCCTGATGGCGGCGGCCTACGGCAAGCGCGTCGTTTGCCTCGCCGAGTCGTCGGGGTCCGGCGCGACCTTGGCCCACTGCGCCGTCGACGGGACCTCGGTCGGCAAGCTCGCCGGCGGCCTCGGCGTCATCGAGGCGGCGGCCTGGCGCTGACGGGGAATTCGTCGGCCGCGCCTTGATCCAGATCAAGGCGACGAGGCGCGCCGGACGGGCAAACCGGGCCGTGCTCAAGACCTATACGTTCTATGTGATCGGCCGCGATGGCGAGCAGAGCTTCCAGCCGATGCTCTGCCGCGCCGACTCCGACGCCCTGGCCCGCGCGCGCGAGATCCTGGAGGCCAATCCCGATCACGAGGCGATCGACGTCTGCTTCGGCGAGACGCACCTCTTCCGGGTGACTCTCTAGGCGTCGACAGACAGCCGGGCAGGGTTTCGTCCCTCGACCGCCACCCGCGCGCCCTGCGGCGACGGGATGCTGCGCGCTGTGCGTGCAAGGACCCGATGCTGGACGGAGGACGATCGATGAAGCGCATTCTGGGACTGGCGGCGGCGTTGGTGGCGTTGGCCGGGGTGGCGATGGCCGACGAGCGGCCCGTGGCCCGCACAACCTCCGGGCCGGTCGCGGGCGCCGCGACCGCCGACGGCGCCGTGTTCAAGGGCATCCCCTACGCGGCCCCGCCCGTCGGGCCCCTGCGCTGGAAGCCGCCGACGAAGCCGGCCGCCTGGACCGCCCCGCGCGACGCCAGCCAGTTCGGCGCCATCTGCCCGCAGCCTCAGCGCCCCGACCGCGTCGCCGCCGCCGGCGCCGGCGGGCCGCAGAGCGAGGACTGCCTCTTCCTCAACGTCTGGACCCCCAAGCATGCGCGCAAGGCGCCGGTCATGGTCTGGATCCACGGCGGCGGCTTCCGCTTCGGCTCCGGCTCGGGGCCGATCTACGACGGCGCCGCCTTCGCGCGGGACGGCGTGGTGCTGGTGACCCTGAACTACCGCCTGGGCGCGCTCGGCTGGTTCGCGCACCCGGCCCTGAGCCGCACGGCCGCGCCCGGCGAGCCGCTCGGCAACTACGGCCTGATGGACCAGATCGCGGCGCTGAAGTGGGTCCAGGCCAACATCGCGGCCTTCGGCGGCGATCCGGCCAACGTCACCGTGTTCGGCGAGTCCGCGGGCGGGCGCAGCGTGCTGTCGCTGCTGACGACGCCCGCGGCGCGCGGCCTCTTCGCCAAGGCCATCGTCGAGAGCGGCGGGGGCTGGGAGGTGGGCAAGCCTCTGGCGAGCGCCGAGCAGGCCGGGGCCGACGTCGCCACGCACGCGGGCCTTGCGGGGGCCGACGCCACCGCCGAGCAGCTGCGCGCCCTGCCGGTCGACAAGCTGCTGGACACGCCTCTGACCCTCGGCGGCTCGGGTCCGTTCGAGGACGGCCGGCTGGTGACGCAGTCGGTGACCCAGGCCTTCGCCGCCGGCAAGTTCGCGCCGGTCCCGCTGATCATCGGCTCCAACAGCTACGAGGCCTCGCTGATGCGCACCTTCCGCATCCCGCCCGAGATGGCGGTGGCGCGGATGAAGCCGGGCCAGAAGGCGGCCTATGCGTCGCTCGGTTCGGACGACGCCATCGCCGCGGCGGCGTTCACCGACACGGTCATGGCCGGACCCGCGCGCTGGGTGGCCGGCAAGGTCGCGGGCAAGGCCCCGGCCTATCTCTACGAGTTCTCCTACGTCCCCTCGCTCCGCCGCAGCTCGGCGCCCGGCGCGCAGCACGGCCTGGAGATTCCGTTCGTGTTCGACACCGCCGGCGCGCTCTTCGGCGGCTTCGCCTCGGCCGACGACCTCAGCATGGCGAGGCTGATGCACGCCTGCTGGATCGCCTTCGCCAAGACCGGCCGCCCGGCCTGCGACACCGGCGAGGCCTGGCCCGTCTACACCGGCGCCGCGGACGAACTGATGGAGTTCGGGACCAGCCCCGCCGTCCGGCAGCACTTCCGCAAGACCTTCCTCGACGCCGACGAAAAGGCGCTGGGGCTCTGAGGCGTTGAAGCGAAGGATGGCCCCGGCGCGGACCACGGCGCCGGGGCCATCGGGCCGGCGCCGCATGGAAGGCGTGAACGGGCGCTCGGCCTGCCGACAACCCGGTCCGCGGCGTGCGGTTCCGCCGCCGGTCAGTTGGGCGTCGGCGCGGGCGCCTGAGGCGGCGGCGCGGCGGGCGGAGCCGCGACGTCCGTCGGCGCCGGGACCGGCGGCGCCGGGACGGGAGGGGGAGGTCCGGGCGGGATCGCGGTCACGCGCACCCGCTTCAGGGCGCCGGTCATGAAGCTGCGCCAGGTCTGGGCCGGGATGCTGCCGCCCGTCACCGAGCGCATCGGCGCGCCGTCGTCGTGGCCGATCCAGACCACGGTGGTGAACCCGCCCGTGAAGCCGCAGAACCAGGCGTCCTTGTAGTCCGACGTCGTGCCGGTCTTGCCGGCGATGTCGTAGCCGGGGATGGCGGCATGCGTGCCGGTGCCCGTGGCGACCACCTGGCGCAGCATGCGGTCCAGCTCGCCCAGCGGCGGATTGCCGATCACCGAGGCCGGCGGCGGGGCCGGCGGCCGGCGCCAGACCACGACGCCGCCGGTGGTGCGGATGCGCTCGATGCCGTAGGCGCCGGCGCGATAGCCGCCGTTGCCGAAGGCCGAATAGGCCTGGGCCATCTCCAGCGGCGTCACCAGGCTGGTGCCCAGCGCCATGGCCGGGTCGGTGTTGATCTGGGAGACGATGCCCAGGCGGTGGGCGGTGGCCGCGACCTTGTCGCGCCCGACCTCGTCGGCCAGCCGCGCGGCGACGGTGTTGATGGACTCGGCCAGCGCCTTTTCGAGGGTGATGGGGCCGAGATACCCCTCCTCGAAATTGTGCGGCGACCAGGTCCCGATGGTCACCGGCTCGTCGACGACCGGGTCGTCCGGCGTATGTCCGGCTTCGAGCGCGGTCAGGTAGACGAACGGCTTCCACGACGAGCCCGCCTGACGGTGGGCGTCCACCGCGCGGTTGAACTGGCTCGACTGATAGTCGACGCCGCCGACCATCGCCCGCACCGCGCCGCCGCCGTCCATGGCCACCAGGGCGCCCTGCGGGTCCTTGCCGCCAACGCGCAGGGCCGCCTGCTCGAGCGAGCGGCCGGCCAGGGTCTCCATGGTCGCGTCGAGCGTGGTCTCGACCACCAGGTCCTGCTTCGGCGCCGGGGCCGCCTGGCGGCGCTGGGCCTCGAGCCAGTCGATGAAGTATTGCGCCGGGGCGTCCGGGGCGGTGCGCCAGACCTTCGGCGTCTGCGCCAGCGCCTTGGCCCGCTGCGCCGGGGTGATGGCGCCGGTCTCGACCATCACGTCCAGCACCACCTTCGAGCGGGCCATGGAGGCCTCGAACTGGTCGGCCGGATCGTAGGCGGCGGGCGAGCGCATGATCCCGGCCAGGATCGCCGCCTCGCGCAGGGTGAGGCGGGCGGCCGGCTTGTTGAAGTAGCGGTGCGCGGCCGCCTCGATGCCGTAGGCGCCGGAGCCGAAGTAGACTCTGCTGAGGTAGAGGCCGAGAATCTGCTGCTTGGAATAGGTGCGCTCCAGCTGCACCGCGTAGAGCAGTTCGGTGGCCTTGCGCTCCACCGTCTTGTCGCTGGTGAGGAACAGATTGCGCGCCAGCTGCTGGGTGATGGTCGAGGCGCCCTGGCTGGCCCGGCCCTGACTGATGTCGGTGACGATCGCCCGGGCTATGCCCATCGGATCGAAGCCCTGGTGTTCGTAGAACCGCCGGTCCTCGATGGCGACGAAGGCGGCCGGCACGTACTTCGGCAGGCGGGCGAGGTCCACCGGCGGCGCATAGCGGCCGCCGCGCACGCCCAGCACCACGCCGGAGCGGTCGACGTAGATGATCTGGGGATCGCGCCGGATCGGCGGCAGGTCGGGAAGGTCCAGGCCGAGCGCCAGGACAGGGAGGGCGGCCAGGACCGCGATCATGCGTGACGAGCTCCGAGGCCGGGCGCCGCGCGCCCGCCGCTATTTCCCGCCCCCGCGGCCGGGCCGCACCTTAATTCGGCGCAATGAGTGTTGCGCTGCGGCGTGACGTCCTGACAAAACCGCCGGAGAAGATTATAACGCGTTACAAACGGCGAAGCCGGCGATGGGAGGAAGCCATGGGACTGAAGTCGCGCGCGGAATACGTCGAGAGCCTGAGGGACGGCCGGGTCACCTACTGGGACGGCGAGAAGATCGACGACATCACCACCCACCCGCGGTTCGCGACGCCGATCGCCGTGGCCGCCGCCGACTACGACTACGACAACCCGGCCCGCCGCGACCTGATTTCCTACGCCGACGAGACCGGAGGGCGCTCGCACCGGGTGTTCCAGATCCCGCACGACGAGGCCGACCTCGCCAAGCGCGTCGAGCTGATGCACGACATGTCGATCGTCGGCGGCGTCACCGGCGTGATGATGGCCCTGATGAGCGTCAAGGACGCCGTCGCCGAGGTGAAGCCCGAGTACGCGGCCAACATCGAGCGCATGTACCGCTACGTGCGCGACAACGACCTGCGCGCCGCCGAGGTGATCACCGACCCCAAGGGCGACCGCAGCCGCCGCGCCCATGAGCAGGACGACCCGGACCTCTACGTCCGCATCGTCAGGCGCACCGACGAGGGCATCGTCGTGCGCGGCGCCAAGCTGCACATCACGGCCGCCTCCCTCGTGCACGAGCTGGTGGTGATGCCCACCAAGGGCATGCGCCAGGACGAGACCGACTACGCCGTCTCGTTCTCAATCCCGGTCAACGCGCCCGGCGTGTTGACCGGGATCGAGAAGGAGACGGCGTAGTCGGTCTCGTCCTGCCGCATGCCCTTGGTCGGCATGACGACCAGCTCGTGGCACAGCGAAGCGGCCGTGATGTGCAGCTTGGCGCCGCGCACGACGATGCCCTCGTTGCTGCGCTTGACGATGCGCAGGTAGAGGTCGGGATCATCCTGCTCGTGCGC
>DASZQQ010000443.1:0-7300 GCA_035549595.1 Caulobacteraceae bacterium | reverse complement strand
GAGGGCGCCGGCGCCCTCCACCGTGCGGGCGCGGGCCGGGTCGATGTCGTAGATCACGTGCGAGTAGCCGGGGATCAGGACCGGCCCGCGGCGCGCCTGCGCCAGGGCGGCCCGCATCGCGGCGACGTCGTAGGTCTCCGGATAGCCCTTGCGGTTCAGCTCGCCGCGCGCCTCGAGCACGGTGTTGGGAAACAGGAAGCCGTCGGTGCTGACCACCTCCACCGGCGGCGCCCCGGACCAGCCGGCGATCCGCCGCGCCAGTTCGGCCGAGAAGGTGCTCTTGCCCGAGGCCACCGATCCGGTCACGCCGACCACGAACGGGCCCGCAGCCGGGCGCACCCCCTTCAGAGCCGCCTCGACGCGCACCATCCCATCGCCGGCAGTGTCGTCGCCCATCGCCTGTCCGCGGCCCTCGTCCCCGCCCCCTTTAGCGCAACGGGCGCGCTCTGGCGTCGTGGAAAGATTGGGACTGCCGCCCGCCCGGGGGATCGGCTTTACTTCGGCGAACGCCCCTGAAGGGACGCGCCTGGAGACAGCGCCGCCGTGACCACGCCCGCCCCCCCGCGCGCAGCGCCGCTCGATGCGGCCACCAAGTGGTTCTACGGCGCGGGCTCGATCTCGTTCGGGGTCAAGGACAACGGCTTCAGCTACCTCTTGCTGCTGTTCTACAACCAGGTCGTCGGCCTGCCGGCCAAGACCGTCGGCCTGGCGATCCTGATCGCCCTGCTGTGGGACGCCTTCCTCGACCCGCTGGTCGGCCAGGTGTCCGACAACTGGCGCTCGCGGCTCGGCCGCCGGCATCCGTTCATGTACGCCGCCGCGCTCCCCGTCGCCGTCTCGTACCTGGCGCTCTGGAACCCGCCGGCGTGGTCGCAGCAGGCGCTGTTCTTCTACCTGCTCGGGGTGGCTATCGTGATCCGCACCTTCATCAGCTTCTACGAGGTGCCCAGCTCCGCCCTCGCCGCCGAGCTCAGCTCCGGCTACGACGAGCGCACGGTGCTGCTCAGCTACCGCTACTTCTTCGGCTGGGTCGGTGGGCTGACGCTGAACTACCTCGCCTTCGCCGTCTTCTTCGTCCCTGACGCCGCCCACAAGGTCGGCCAGCTCAATCCCGCCGGCTACGCCCGGTACGGCCTCACCGCCGCGGTGGTCATGTTCGTGGCGATCCTGGTGTCGGCGGCCGGCACGCACAAGCGCATCCCGACCCTGCGCCAGCCGCCACAACGCCGGCCGAGCCCCGCCCAGCTGGCGCGGGAGATGGTCGCGACGCTGTCGAACCGCTCGTTCCTGGCCCTGATGCTGGCGGGGATCGCCACGGCCATGGCCGCGGGCCTGGTCGCCTCGCTGAACAACTACTTCAACACCTTCTTCTGGCAGTTCACGGCCAGGCAGATCTCCTGGTTCACGCTCGGGGTCTATCTGTCGGCGATCCTGGCCCTGGTCGCCGCGCCGCGCCTGGCGATGCGGTTCGGCAAGCGGCCGGTGGCCGTGACCCTGCTCGTCTGCTCGGTGGTGGTCGGCGTCGGGCCGCTGCTGCTGCGGGTGGCTGGCCTCTTCCCGCCGAACCATTCGACGGCCCTGTTCGCCATCATTCTGTGCACGTCGATCGTCTCGACCGCGTTCGGCATCGGCTCGGCGACCATGGTCTCGGCGATGATCGCCGACGTGGTGGACGCCTCCGAGCTCGAGACCGGGCGGCGTTCGGAGGGCCTGTTCTTCGCCGCCGCGGCCTTCGTCCAGAAGTCGGTGTCCGGGTTCGGCATCCTGGGCGCGACCTTCGTCATCGACCTCATCCACCTGAACCCCAAGGCCGATCCGGCCACGATCCCGGCCGAGGTGACGCGCAACCTCGCCCTCGTCTATGCGCCGACGATCGTCGGCCTCTACAGCCTCTCCCTGCTGCTGCTGCTGGGCTACCGCATCACCCGCCAGACCCACGAGGAGACTCTGGCCCGCCTGGCCGCGGAGGCGGAGGAGCTGCAGCACCATCCGGCCGTCGAGGCGCCCGGGTAACACCGGCGCCTCAACTTCGCCGTACGGAGGGCCGACGTTCCCTGACGGAAGATTTGACCGGACGCCGGCGCGCCAAACCCTCCGATCTGTGGCATGATGCTTCCGGGAGCCGCCGGAACGGCGGCCCCGAGAGCCTTCCCCGGTCGTGTCCGACCGGGACAGGGTGGTGGGAGAACGGCATGGAACTGGATGTTCTGGCCTTCGGCGAGCGCCTGATCGCCTCCATCCCGGCGTTGCGGGCCGAAGCCGGCCTGATGGCGTCCGAGCCCGATGCCGACCGTCTGGTCCGCGCCACCGTCGCCAAGGCCTGGCGCAAGCGCGCGCATGGCGGCGGACGCGAACTGCAGTCCTGGCTCGGCGACATCCTGCGCCATGAGCACGCCCGCATCACGGCCGAGCCACGCACCTTCGGCGATCGCGCCTGAGACGCCCCGCCCACGGCTGACGAAGATCGTCGCCGCGCTTGATCCATATCAAAGTGACGCCTGCGTCATCTTTTAGATTGGCCCTCGGAGCGGACGCAGCGTCAAGGTTCTGACCAGGACCCAAAGGGCCTTTCGCGTCGCCCGCCCGCAAAGGGAGTGGCGTCCAGGCGCATGGCGAAGATCACCTACATCGAGCACGGCGGCACTGAGCACCACGTCGACGTGCCGAGCGGCGTCTCCGTCATGGACGGCGCCAAGCGTTTCACCATCCCCGGCATCGACGGCGACTGCGGCGGCGCCTGCGCCTGCGGCACCTGCCATGTCTACGTGGAGCAAGGCTGGTTCGACCGCCTGCCGCCGATGGAGGAGCTCGAGCGCGACATGCTCGACTTCGCCTTCGACGTCCAGGCGAACAGCCGCCTCTCCTGCCAGATCAAGGTCGACGACAAGGTCGACGGCTTGGTCGTGCGGGCCCCCGCCCGCCAATACTGACCCCGGAGGAACGACCCATGAACGTGATGACCAAGTCGAGCGAGGTGATGAAGGGCGATTGGAAGGTCTCCCGGACCCCCGACGACCTCTACCGCCACGCGATGGATATCGCCTGGACCTTCAGCTACGAGATGTCCGGCGACCGCGTCGAGGACCTGTACAAGCGCGCCAAGCAGAACCAGTGGGACTCCGACGAGTACCTGCCCTGGGACACGCCGGTCGATCCGTCCAAGCCGCTGATCAACGACCGCTCGGACGTCTATCACCAGATGCCGTTCTTCAAGCGCCTGTCGAAGTCGCAGCAGGAGACCTTCACCGCCCACTCGACGGCCCAGCTGCTGAGCCAGTTCCTGCACGGCGAGCAGGGCGCCCTGATGACCGCGGCCTGCGTCACCCACTCGGTGCCCGACGCCACCGCCAAGCTCTACGCGGCCACCCAGACCATGGACGAGGCCCGCCACGTCGAGGTCTACGCCCGCTACTGCGACAAGATCGCCATGGTCTATCCGATGTCGCCCTGGCTGAAGGCGCTGATCGACGCGACCCTGAAGTCGGACCGCTACGAGAAGGTCATGATCGGCATGAACATGATCGTCGAGGGCCTGGCCCTGGGCGCGTTCAACAACATGTACCGCACCACCCAGTGCGAGCTCCTGAAGAAGCTGACCTTCAACGTCATGCGCGACGAGAGCCGGCATGTGTCGTTCGGCCACGTCTACCTGGGCCCGGTGATCGCCAAGCTGGACGAGGCCGAGCGTGAGGACCTGGCCGACTTCGCCTTCCAGGCGGTGAACATCATCGTCGGCGGCGGCACCTCGGGCACCATCGCCAACCGGGTCGACCCCGGCTTCATGGAGGTGCTGGCCAACTCCGGCATCGATCCCGAGGACTTCTTCAAGGGCCTGAAGGAGGCCGAGGCGGCCGGCGTCACCCAGGAACTGCCGCCCGGCCAGATTCACTCCCTGAAGGACCTGATGATGCCCGCCCTCGCCCGCGTCGGCCTGATCACCCCGACCGTGCGCAAGAAGTACGAGGAGGCCGGCATCCCGGTGTTCGAGGACCTGCGCGTGCTGCAGGCGATGGAGGGGGGACACCCCGTCGCCGCCTAGGCCAGCCGCACCGGTCGGGGGGCCGGGGCCGCCGCCGCGCGGTCCCGGCTTCCGGCCGCCGGGCCGGAACCGACCCGGACCCCGCATTCGCAAGGGACGAGCAAGGACATGACCGACAGCGCCGACCCCGTCCTCTTCAAGGCGATCGTCGACAGCGTGCCCGAGGCGATCATCGTCTCGACGCCCGAGGGCGAGATCACCTTCATGAACCACGGCGCCGAGCGCCTGCTCGGCTACTCGTCCGCCGACGTGGCCGGCAAGAGCATCACGACGCTGGTGCCGCCGCAGCCCGGCCGCCGGGCGGACGCCGTGAAGTGGCTCGCCCGCTGGGCGGCCGAGCCCCAGCCCGAACAGTCGCGGTTCCTCGACTTCATGGCCCGGCGCAAGGACGGCGCCGAAATGCCGGTGGACGTGCGCGTCTCCGAGGGCCTCGTCGGCGGTCAGCGCCGCTTCTTCATCACGGTTCGCGACAACACCGCCCGGCGCAAGGAGCAGATCGCCTTCAAGGAGGCGAACCTGCGCGCCGCACGCATCCTGCTGGTGGCCGAGGACGCCATCGTCTCGTGCGACGCCGAGCAGAACATCACCTTCTTCAACCTCAGCGCCGAGCACATGTTCGGCTGGCGCGCCGAGGAGGCGATCGGCAAGCCGCTGGCCATGCTGCTGCCGCAGGGCGCACGGGCCAAGCACCCGGCCTCGGTCGAGGCGTTCGGCGCCGGCCCCTTCGCCTCGCGGATGATGAGCGAGCGCCAGGAGGTCCAGGGGCAGAGGCGCGACGGCGAGGTGTTCCCGATCGAGGCGACGATCACCAAGGTCGCCGTCGGCGGGGTCATGACCTACACCGCCCACCTGCGCGACATCAGCGCCCGCAAGGCCGCCCAGGCGAAGCTGGCCGAGAGCGAACGGCGCTTCAGGGCCATGTTCGACCACGCCGTGGGGGCCATCGCCCTCCTCGCCCCCGACGGCACGGTGCTGGAGATCAACACCGCGGCCCGGGCGCTGACGACCGGCGACGGCGCCCTCGTCGGCCACAAGCTGTGGGAGCTGCCGTGGCTGGGCGCCGCCGGCGGCGACGCGGACGCCGGCCGCCAGCGGCTGAAGGACGCCGTCACCGCCGCCGCCCAGGGCCTCGCCGTCCGCTTCCCGGCCGAGCTGACGGACGGCGGCCGCACCCGCCGCATCGACCTGTCCCTGACCCCCGTCACCGACGAGGCGGGCAAGGTGATCTACATCCTGCCCGAGGGACACGAGGCGGCAGGTTCGGCCGGGCTCTGATCCGTCACCAGGCGTAGGTGGCGCGGGCGTAGTCGTAGCCCCCGTCGATGCTGAACGGCGAGAACGTCATCGGGGCGTCGTAGACGTTGCTGCGGCGATGCGCGCCACGTGGGTCTCGTTGAAGTTGACCGCCACCATCCAGTCGACGTGGCCGAGGTCGCACAGCCGGAGCCGTTCCGGTAGGCGATTCGCCGGGTCACCTTCAGGCCCTGGCGGCCGGGGCGCCGACGCGCTCGGCCAGGGTGGCGATGGTGCGGTGGGCCGACAGGATCGCCCCCTGCTGCCAGCCGGGCGTCTGGCTGAGGTGGGCGCCGGCGAAGTGCACGCGCCCGTGCGGCTGGTTCAGCAGCCTGTAGGCCGGGGCGTCGTTGTGCCCGTCCTCGCGCCCGCCGGACTCGCGCCAGTTCGGCCATGGGCCGAGGTTGAACGGGATCTTGCTCCAGTTCACCACCACGCCGTTGGCCAGGTCCTTGGAGTGGCCCGGGTGCAGCCGCTCGATCACCGCGCGGGCGTTGGCCATCTGCTCGGGCAGCGGGCGCGCCGCCGCCGCCTTGGCCCCGTCCCCCGACATGTACGAGGCCACCAGGAGGCCGAAGTCCGAATGCAGGCCGTAGCTGGGGTACCAGACGACGCCGTTCTCGCCGCCGGCGAACGACAGGCCGCCGAAGATCTGGTCCTGCTCCCAGAACCGGGGGCCGGTGAAGGCGATCTTGTTGGAGTGGTCGTACTTCACGCCGGCGATCGCCTGTTTCACCGCCGGGTCGAAGTCGGTCTCGACGTTTGCCAGCACGGTCAGCGGGATGGTCACGATCACATAGTCGGCCTTCAGCGCCTGTTCGGCGCCGCTGCGCGTGTCGCGCCAGGCGATGGTCACGTTCGGCTCGGTGGTGCGGATCGAGCGCACCTCGGCGTTCTGGACGATCGGGCTCCTGATGGCGCGTTTGAAGCCGGCCGGGATCTGGTCCATGCCGCCCACCGGCTGGAACATGGTCGCCTGCATGTCGAGGATGTCCTCGAACAGGGTCATGTTCAGCTGGTCGTTGGCCAGCAACGTCCCCAGCGGCATCGGCGCGAGGCCCGCGCTGAAGGCGTCGGCGGCGCCCGGCTGCGCGGCCAGGCCCGAACGCTCCGACCCCTTGAAGATCATGTCGTCGTCGAGGTCGCCGTAGAACTTCAGGAACGGCCGCAGCTGCTCCTTGTCGGCGGCCGAGAGCTCGACGTCGAGCGAGCCGCGGTTGATCGCCTTTGCCAGCAGCTCCGAGAAGTGGCCGCGGGTGTCGTTGATCGCCCGGCGCATGCGGATCGGCGCGGCGGTCTTGTCCTTCGACGACAGGACGTAGGCGCTGCGGCTGGAATTGACCTCGACCTCCAGCGGCACGCCCAGGATCTTGCAGTAGCGCAGCAGCTCGTCGTGGTGGCTGGGGATGCGCGCCGGCCCGGCGTTGAAGTAGAGGCCTTCGGCGAAGGACGCGACCTGGTCGGCCTCGCCGTTCATGGTGATTTTCGCGCCGTTGCGGACGCTCCAGTTGCGCCCGCCGACGCGGTCGCGCGCCTCCAGCACGGTGACGTCGAACCCGGCCCGCTCCAGCTCGTAGGCGCAGACGAGGCCGGCGATGCCGGCCCCCAGCACGGCCACCTTCGTCCCGCCTCCGGCGTTCGCGGCGAGCTGCGGGCGCGCGCTCGCCGGGTCGGCGGCCATGAGGCCCATGGTCTGCATGACGGTGTAGACGGCGCCGGACCCGCCCATGGCGGAGACCCGGTGAAGGAACTGTCGGCGACTGAACGGCAAGGCGAGGAACTCCTGAGGAGCGGCCCCGCGAAGGGGCCGGCGCGACGAGGGCGCCGCTCCCGAGCTTCTTCTCCCCACACCGCCGCGCACCCGCAGGCGCCGGCTTCCAGGCGATCCTCATCCCGCGTCCGGACGGGGCGCATGCGCCGCGCGGGCCCGCGCGTGCGATCTCGAACGCGGCGCCCATGGCGCAGTCG
>DASZQQ010000442.1:0-7837 GCA_035549595.1 Caulobacteraceae bacterium | reverse complement strand
CGCAGAGAAGGCGCAGAGAGCGCAGAGGGTCTGAGCGCCTCCGCGATCTCCGCGACTTCTCTGCGATCTCTGCGTTAAAATGCCCAAGGCGCAGCCGCCGGAGCGTCGAAGAACGCGCGCTGCGCGCGCGCCGCTACCCGGACCCCTTCGTGTGCTTGGTGGTTCAATTCCGGCGCCCGCCCCTTGCGGAGCGGACGCCAGGGAGGCCTCAGGCTGCGGCCGGCGCCAGGGCGAGCTGGGCGCGGCGGCGGCGGGCGCCGATCAGGCGCATGGTCGCGAACTGGATCAGGAACAGGGCCAGCTTGCTGGCGATCGCCCAGGCCGACATGAACGCCGACCACTTCAGCGGATCCATGTTGAACACCAGGACGAGGTTCAGGACGGCGGAGAAGAACATCAGCCCCGACCACACGTAGCCGAAGGCGGTGGCGACGTCGGGCACGACCTCGATGGCGATCGGCGGCAGGTAGCGGTTCATCCAGCCGCGCTTGAGCATCACCACGCCGACGATGGCGTAGATGATGGTGGGCTTGAACATGACGAAGCGCGCGTCGTGGGTGATCAGGGTCGCCGCCCCCGAGCCCAGCACCAGGAAGAGGCTCATCCACTGCATGGTGTCGATCGGCCGCCGGCGTGCGAACTGCCAGGCGATCTGCAGGACGCCGAGGGCCATGCCCAGCGCCACCGACAGAGTGATGTTCTTCGTCAGCCAGAAGAGGCCGAGGAAGAAAAAGGTGGAGGCCATGTCGTAGGCCAGGAATTTCCCGGCCTGGAAGAGGTTCTTCATGTACGCGCCCCTCCTTTCAAGGGCCCGCCGAAGGTAGGGGCGAGGGCCCCTCTGACCCAAAGCCGCCGGCGAAGCGGCGCTGTCCGTTCGCGAAAATACGTCCTCCGTTCGCGCTTCGCGAGCGGCGCGACCGCCTGGCGCAGCCTGTCCGTTCTTCAAACGGCAACCGTTCGCCCCTATATGGGAGCTGTTCGGGCATCCGTCCGGACTATGGAGATAAACGCGCGCGCAATAAGCGGACTGGACCCGGGTGCGATTCCCGGCGGCTCCACCAATCCCCTCCCCGCGTTATCGGCGGAGCGAGCATGGGGCCGATCAGCATCGACAGACGTGTAAAGGCGTTGCTTTCTCTCGGCCTGACCCACCGTTTCGGGTCTTAAACTAACTGCGAACGATAACTTCGCTGAAGAATACGCCCTCGCCGCGTAATGCGGTGCGGTCGAATTCGACCTTGAAGTCCTAGTGTCTTAGCAGCGCTAGGCGGGGCCCGGGAGGCGCCTGGCAACAGAAGCCTCCCACCTATCCGACCGATTCGAAGTCTTGTCGCGTTCCGCTGTACGGACCGCGGGCGCTCAGCGACGTCGATCGGAGCCGCATTACTCGTTTTACGGCGATGAAATGTGCGTGCGGCCCTGGCCGAAACGGGGCTTCCGGCTTACCTTCGGCGCATGGCGAAGGACGAGCGTCCCAAAGACCTGATGCGCTACGAGGCGCTGCAGCAGGACGCGCTGCGCGGGGTCGTCCGGGCGGCGCTGAAGCGGGCGGCCTCGCCGCAGGGCCTGCCGGGCGAGCACCACTTCTACATCAGCTTCCGCACCGAGGCGCCCGGCGTCTCCGGGCCCAAGGAGCTGCTGGCCAAGTACCCCGACGAAATGACCATCGTCCTGCAGAACCAGTTCTGGGACCTGGCGCCGGGCGAGACCTTCTTTTCCGTGACCCTGAAGTTCGGCGGCCAGCCCAAGAGCCTGTCCATTCCGTACGCCGCGGTCACCCGCTTCTACGACCCTTCGGTTCAGTACCTGCTGCAGTTCACGCCGCCGGAGGAGCCGCCCGTGGTCGTGCCCGCGCCGGCGCCCAAGGCCGACCGTCCGGCGGCGGAGAAGCCCAAGGCGGTTGACGGGGGCCCCGATGCGCCCAAGGTTGTCTCGTTGGATCAATTTCGAAAGAAGTGACCGCCGTGACCGATGTCGCCTCGGACGCCCCCGAGACCCTCACCGACGACGCCATCCTCCAGCGCTTTCTCCGCACCAAGAACCAGCCGACCGGGTCCCAGACCCTGGGCTTCCGCATGCTGTCGGTGAGCCAGGAGAAGAAGGAGGTCGAGGTCGCCTTCGAGGCCAAGGCCGAGCTGCTCGCCAATCCGATGCGTCAGGTCCAGGGCGGCTACCTGTGCGCGATGCTGGACGAGTGCATGAGCGTGGCCTGCATGGTCGCCTCGGGCATGACCCACGTCGCGCCGACGGTGGAGATGAAGACCAGCTTCTTCCGCCCCGCCTCGTTCGGCGAGATCCGCGGCGTCGGCCGCGTCGTGCGCTGGGGCAAGACGATCGCCTTCACCGAGGGCGAACTCTACGACGGCGAGGGGCGTCTGCTCGCAAAGGCGACCGGCACCGCGGGCCCGACGCCGTTCCGGAACTACAAGTAGGAGCGCAGCTGGGAGCCTTGACGAGGACGCCGGCCCTTCTCGTCCTGATCCTCGGCGCCATCCTCGCGCTGGCGCCGGCCGGCGCCCGGGCGGCCAGCCCGTTCTCCAACTGGGCCGCGATCGTGGTCGCCGGCGACTTCCACGCCGCCCACACCGACAACCCGACCGAGACCTTCGACAACGCCCGCCGCGACGTCTCCGTGGCCTTCGAGCAGGCCGGCTTCTCGGCCCGGAACCTGCGCGAGTTCTCGGTGCGGCCGGACCGCTATCCCGACACCAGGCCGCTGAAGTCGGACCCGGCGCTGATCGGCGAAACCCTGCACGACCTCGCCGCCCACGCCACCGGCGGCTGCCTCGTCTACTTCACCTCGCACGGCGCGCCCCAGGGCGTCCTGGTCGGCGACAGCCTGCTGCCGCCCGGCCAGATGGACCGGATGATCACCGACGCCTGCGGCAAACGCCCGACGGTGGTCATCATCTCGGCCTGCTTCTCGGGCGTGTTCGTGCCGGCGCTCGCGGATTCCAACCGCATGATCCTCACCGCCGCGCGCCCCGACCGCTCGTCGTTCGGCTGCAGCGAGAGCGACAAGTACCCCTACTTCGACACCTGCATGCTGAAGGTCCTGCCCTCGTCGCACGACTTCGCCGCCCTCGGCCCCGCGGTGCAGGCGTGCGTGGCCGAGCGCGAAACCGAGACGGGCGTGCAGCCGGCGTCCGAGCCCCAGCTGCTGGTCGGCCCGGGCCTGCGCGCGACGCTGCCGCTCTACGCCTTCGGTGGAACGGCGAGGGGCGCACAGCCGAACGTCACATTGTCGCGTTAGGCCCTTCGGCGGAGTTGGCGCGGGCGAGGAACCTCACTTAGTCTCGGGCCCAGCCATGGGGGTGGCGCGATGGGTGTGTTGAGGCGTTTGGCCATCTCGATGGCGGCGTTGTCGGTCCTAGCCGGTCCGGCCGCATCGCCGGTCCTGGCCCAGTCGCCGTTCCCGGCCCATCCGGTTCCCGCGCCCGCCGCGGCAGCGCCTGCGCCGGCGGCCGCTCCGCCCCGTCCCGGCGCCCGGCTCGCACCGGGCCAGCCGATCCCGCCGGCCGAGCTGGAGGCCTTCGTCGACGGCGTCGTCGCCGACGCCATGGCGCACGACCACATCGCCGGCGTCACCGTGTCGGTGACCCAGTTCGGCCAGGTGGCGCTGAAGAAGGGCTATGGCGCGGCCAGCCGCGCGCCCTGGCGCCCGGTCGACCCGGACCGGACCCTGTTCCGCATCGGCTCGATCTCCAAGACCTTCACCTGGATCCTGGTCCTGCGGCAGGTCGAGGCCGGGCACATGCGGCTGGACGCGCCGGTGAACCTCTACCTGCCCGACGCCCTGCGTATCCACGACCAGGGCTTCTCGAACCCGATCCGGGTCGAGGACCTGATGGACCACAGGCCGGGCTTCGAGGATCGCGTGCTGGGGCAGCTGTTCGAGAAGGACGCCGCGCGCGTCCGGCCGCTGACGGCGTACCTGCGCGAGGAGCGCCCGCGCCGCGTGCGCGAGCCGGGGACCTCGACCAGCTATTCCAACTACGGCGCCGCGCTCGCCGGCGAGGCGGTCTCGGAAGTCACCGGCAAGCCGTACGAGAGCCTGGTCGAGTCCGAGATCACCGGGCCGCTGGGCATGGCGCACACCACGTTCCGCGAGCCGCATCCGAGGCGCCAGGACCTGGCCGCCCCGATGCCGGCGGCGCTCGCGGCCGATGTGGCCGTCGGCTACCACTGGACACCGGCAGGCTTCCAGGCGCGGCCGTTCGAGTTCATCGAGCAGGTCGCGCCGGCCGGCGCCGGCTCCTCCACGGCCGGCGACATGGCCCGCTACATGCTGACGCTGTCGAACAACGGCGCGCTGGAGGGCGCCCAGGTCTACGGCCCGATCACGGCCCAGGCGTTCTCGACGCCGCAACCGCATCCGCCGGGCGTCCCGGCCTGGCGGCACGGCCTGATCGAATATCCCTTGAGCGGCGGCTTCACGGGCGTGGGCCACTCCGGGGGCACGCTGTCGTTCCTGTCGAACATGGTCATCATCCCCGACCTGAACCTCGGCGTCTTCGTCTCCACCAACACCGACACCGGCGGCCCCCTGGCCACCACCTTGCCCGACCGGATCGTGCAGCGGTTCTACGCCTCGCCGCCGGCCGCGCCGCCGGCGCCGTCGCGGGCGCTGGCCGACGACCGCGCCGCCTTCGAAGGCGTCTACCTCTCCGAGCGGCGCGCCTATCACGGCCTCGAAGGGTTCGTGATGCACCTGATCAACCTGGTGACGGTGCGGACGACGCCGGACGGTCGCCTGTTGCTGGCCGGCGGGGACGGCGTCAGCCGCTTCGCCCCGGCGGGCCCGCCCGCCGCCGGGCGCTTCGTCTCCGAAGACGGGCCGACGCGGCTGGTGTTCCAGATGCAGAACGGCCGCGCAGTGCGCTTCTTCACGCCCGCCGTGACCTTCGACCGCGTGGGGCCGCTGCAGCAGACCGGCCCCCTGATCCTCCTGACCCTGCTGACCGCGGTCGCAGCCCTGGCGACGCTTGGCGGCGTCATCCTGCGGCTGCGGCGCGACCACCGCGAGACCTCGACGCAGCAACGCGCCAGCCTGCTGCAGACCAGCCAGGCAGTGCTCTGGCTCATGGCCATGGCGATGCTCGCCTTCTGGGCGCTCGGCGCCGGCGACATCGCCCAGGTGATCTACGGCTGGCCGCAGCCGGCGATCGTCTTCGCCAGCGCCTGCGCGCTCGTCGCGGCGATCATGGCGATCGTGACCCTGGGCCTGACGCCCCTGGTCTGGCGCGGGGGGCGGCGGGTCGACAGCTGGACGCCGGCGCGCAAGCTGCGCTTCACGATGACGGCCGTGATCTTCCTGGCCTACGGGGTCCTGCTGTTCTTCTGGGGCGCCCTGGAGCCCTGGAGCGGCTGAGGCCCCGCCTCGAGCCGCTTCTCCACCCGCACCGTGATCCGCTCGCGCTCGCCGGCGCGGCGCTCGACCAGCAGGCGCGAGACCTGGGCGTCGTCGTGGAAGGCGTAGCCCTTGATGGCGTCGAGGATCGCCTTGGCCAGGTTGTCGAGGTCGAGCCACGGCGGATCGCCGGTGAACTCCATCAGGATCTCGACCGCGAAGTCGCCCCACACCGGCCGCGAGCCGCGCCATTCCTTGCGGAAGAACTCGTAGATCAGCGGCTTGTAGTACTTCGCCTGGGTGGTCAGGCCGTCGACGACGACGGTCAGCGCGCCGTCCGCCTCGCGCGCCCGCACCTTGCCCCGCCCCGTCCAGGCCTCGATCCCGCCGTCGCTCATCGTCCAAAGCTATAGAGCGGGTTGAGGAAAAGTGGGAACCGGTTTTCCGCCCGCAACCCGCTCTAACTCTTTAGAATCGATCACGTTTATTGGGTTCGGATCGAACCGATCCGAACCCAACGTGATCTAGCCGAGGCGGGGCCGGCGGCGGTAGTCTCGAACCGATCCACGACCGGGAGAGACGACGATGGCCCTCGACCGCCGCGAGTTCGTCACGTGGAGCGCCGCCGGCGCCTTCCTGCTCGGCCTCGCGCCGGCGGGCGCGAAGGCCGCGGCGGACGTGGCGCTCACGCCCTGGATCAAGCTGCGCCCCGACGGCCGGGTCACCCTCTATTCGACGGTCAGCGAGATGGGCCAGGGCGCCCGGACAGGCCAGGCCCAGGTGCTCGCCGACGAACTGGACGTGCCCTGGGACTTGGTCGACGTCGAGCAGCTGCCGCTGGACGCGGGGATCCCGCTGGGCACCGGCGGCTCGTCCTCGATCCGCCGGCCGTGGGCGACGCTGCGCAAGGCCGGGGCGACGGCCCGGGCCCAGCTGATCGCGGCCGCGGCGAAGCGCTGGAAGTGCCCGCAGGCCGAGTGCGCCGCCGCCGACGGGCGGGTCAGCCGCCAGGGCGCCAGCTTCACCTACGCCGAGCTCGCCGTCGAAGCGGCCGCCTGCGCGCCGCCGGCCGACCCGCCGCTGAAGCCGATCGCCGCGCGCCGCTACATCGGCAAGCCGATTTCCACCTTCGAGAACGTCGCCAAGACCCGCGGCCAGGCGGTCTACGGCATCGACGTGCGCCTGCCTGGCATGCGCTTCGCCTCGATCCGCCAGGCGCCGGCCTATGGCGCGAAGCTGGCCTCGGTCGACGACAAGCCGGCCCTCACGGTTCCTGGCGTGCGCCAGGTGGTCAGGCTTGAGAACGCCGTGGCCGTGATCGCCGACAATACCTGGGCGTCCTTCAAGGGCGTGCGGGCGCTGGAGCCGAAGTGGACCGACCCGCCGCTGGCGACGAGCAGCGCGGGCCTGGAGAACCGTCTGCAATCCGCCCTCGGCGCAGGCGACGCCCAGGTCTCGGACGCCGCACAGCGCGAGGCGCTCCGGGCCGACTATGCAAAGGCCGCCAGGAAGGTCGAGGCCACCTACCAGACCGCTTACCTGGCCCATGCGGCGCTCGAGCCGATGAACTCGACGGTCCAGGTCACAGCCGACAAGGTCGAGGTCTGGTCGCCGACCCAGGTCCCGACCCGTTTGCGCCAGGCCGTGGCCGAAGCGCTTGGCCGGCCCCAGCGGCAGGTGGTCGTGCACAACACCCTGCTGGGCGGCGGCTTCGGACGACGGTTGATGGTCGACTACGCCGTCCTCGCGGCGCTCGTGGCGAAGGAGGCCGGCGGCGCGCCTCTCCAGCTGATCTGGACCCGCGAGGAGGACGTCAGCCACGACTTCTATCGCAAGGCGCTTCGATCGACCTATCGCGCCGCGCTCGGCGCCGACGGCGCCATCGACGGCTACGAGGTCGTCAGCGCCTCCACCGACGCGCGCACGGGCGACGCCGACCCCAAGCCCTACGCAGCGGTCGGACGCTTCGCAGCGACGCTGTCGGCGCTGCCGACCGGCATACCGCAGGGCCCCTGGCGCAGCGTCGACGAGGGCCTCTCCGCGTTCGGCCGTGAGAGCTTCATCGACGAGTGCGCCCATGCGGCGGGCCAGGACCCCCTCGCCTTCCGCCGTCGGCTCGCGGCCGGGAACGACCGCGCGCTCAGGGTCCTGAACGCAGCGGCGGACGGGATCGGCTGGACCGGGCCGAAGGCCAAGGGCGTCGGCCGCGGCCTCGCTCTCGTCGAGGCGTTCGGCTCGCTGGTGGCGACCGGGCTCGAGGTCGAGGTGGACGGCAAGGCGCTGAAGGTCCGCAAGATCGTCGTCGCCGGCGACCTCGGGACCACGGTCAATCCGCAGCAGGTCACGGCCCAGTTCGAAGGCGGCGCGACCATGGGCCTCTCGGCCGCCCTCGCCGAGCGGATGACGTTCACCAACGGCGCGGCCGACCAGCAGAACTTCGACGCCTATCCCCTGATCCGCCTCGCCCAGGTCCCGCCGATCGAAGTC
>DASZQQ010000441.1:0-6520 GCA_035549595.1 Caulobacteraceae bacterium | reverse complement strand
AAGGCGCAGCCGCCCGAGCCTCGAAAGGATCGCGCTGCGCGCGGCCGCTACCCCGCCCCCTTCGTGTGCTTCGCGTGCTTCGTGGTCCAATCTTCGGCCTGGCAGCGTCCCAGACCGTTCAGAGCTCGACGGGGGCCAGCTTGGGGGTCAGGAGGTGGATGGCGAGGAGCGCCAGGAGGTAGGCGCTGGCGGCGACGACGAAGATCGGGGTGTAGGTCCCGAGGCGGTCCAGCACCCAGCCGGCGTACTTCGACATCGCCATGCCGCCGACCGCGCCGACCATGCCGCCGATGCCCACGACGGAGCCCACGGCGGCCCTCGGGAAGACGTCGCCGGGCAGGGTGTAGAGGTTGGCCGAGAAGCCCTGGTGGGCGGCGGTGGCGAGGCCGATGATGGCGACGGCCAGCCACAGGTTGTCGGCGACGGCGGCAAAGGCCACCGGCGTCGCGGCCAGGGCGCAGATCAGCATGGTGATCTTGCGCGCCGCGTTCAGGCCGACGCCGCGCTTCATCATCGTCGACGACAGCCAGCCGCCGGCGACGCTGCCGACGTCCGACAGCAGGTAGATCGCCACCAGCGGCGGGCCGAAGCTCTTCAAATCGAGGCCGTGGCGCTTCTGCAGGAAGTCGGGCAGCCAGAACAGGAACATCCACCAGATCGGGTCGATCAGGAACTTGCCGATGGCGTAGGCCCAGGTCTCGCGCCGGCCGATCAGGCGCCGCCACGGGACGCTGGCGACCGGGTCGGGCGGGTCGCTCTCGATGTGGGCCAGTTCGGCCTCGCCGACGCGCTTGTGCTGGCGCGGATGGCGGTAGAGCACCAGCCAGATCGGCAGCCACAGCAGGCCGACGAGGCCGGTCACGACGAAGGCCGCGCGCCAGTTGAACGCCAGCACCACGGCGGGGATGACGATCGGGGTGACGATGGCGCCGATGTTGGTGCCGGCGTTGAAGAGGCCGGTGGCGAAGGCGCGCTCGCGCTTGGGGAACCACTCGGCCATGGCCTTGATGCCGCCCGGAAAGCCGCCGCCCTCGCCGATGCCGAGCGCCAGGCGCGCGCCGATGAAGCCGGTCAGGGAGTTGGCGACGGCGTGGGCGATGTGCGCCAGCTGCCAGATCAGGAAGGCGAGGCCGAAGCCGAGGCGCGCGCCGATCCGGTCGACGATGCGGCCGAAGCCCAGGTAGGCGATGGCGTAGGTGACCTGGAACCAGAACACCAGGTCGGCATAGTTCTCCTCGCTCCAGCCGAACTGGCGCGAGAGGTCGCCCTTCAGGAGGCCGATCGTCTGGCGGTCGACGTAGTTGATGACCATGGCCGTGAACAGCAGGGCCACGACCACCCATCGATAACGGCCGACGGCGGCGGCCGGTGCGGCCTCACTCGCGGAGGGGATCGCGCTCATCGGACTTGCCTCCCAGGCCGTCGGCGGGCTGGACGGGGCGAGACACGCAGGTGATCTCGTCCAGGTCGCCGAAGGTGATGCGGGCCGTTTGTCCGGCCTCGATGTCATGAATGCCGCTCGTGGCGCCCGTCGTCACCAGCTGACCGCGCTTCAGCGGCCGGCCGCGCGCCGCCGCCGCGCCGAGCAGGAAGGCGAGGGCGGCCTCCGGGCCGCCCGGCAGGGACGAGGGCGCCCCGCGCCCCACCAGCCGGCCCTCGATGAACACCTCGCACGGCGGCCAGTCGTCGGTTCGCGTCCGCCAGTCGGGGATCGGCCGGCCGAGGATCAGGCCGGCGTTGTTGCCGAAGTCCGAGGCGACGATCCTGGGGCCCAGGACGTTGATGTCGGCCAGCGGGCTGGCGGCGAACTCGACCCCGACCAGCTCCTCCTCGACCAGCTTCAGCGCGTCGGCGGCCGTCCACTCGGTGCGGCCGGGCGGGGCGTCCTCGCCCATGCGGTAGATGTATTCGGCCTCGACGGCCGCGAAGCCCCCGGGGATGGCGGGGAGCGGCGTCGGCGCGGCGGCCGCGGTCCAGACGTTGCGCCGGAAGATCGGCCCCATCACGCGCGCCGCCCCGAGCTCGGCCTGCAGCTCGGCGGGGATGCGGCCCACCTTCCAGCCGGCGACCGCGTCGGGCCACAGCTTCAGCGCCTCGTCCTGGCAGGCGTAGCCGGCCGCCATGTCCGGCGGCAGCGGCCCCGGATAGGCGCGAAGCGCCCGGTTCGCCTGCCGCGCCGCGACGAGGGTGCGAGCGGTCGCGGCCGCATCGAAGCCGCCCCTGTCCGGCGCCTTCGGCGGGCTCATCGGGCGGCTCCGTCCAGCGTCCGGGCGCGGGCGAGGGGGTGGTTGGCGAGCGTCACGCGGAGGACATTGGGCGATATGGTAACCGGTGTCAATTTGTCTGGCGCGGTCGCTGCGACGCACTTGCGCACAACGGTGACACCGGTTACCGCTTCAGCCGAAGGCGACGGCCTGAGGGAGCACGCCCATGTTCAAGAAGACCTACCACGCCACCCATCCGGACATGATGGCGGGCGCCAGCAACGACGACCTGCGCGCGCGCCATCTGATCGGCGGCCTGTTCGAGCCGGGCGAGGTCGTCCTCAACTATTCGCACAACGAGCGCTTCGTGATCGGCGGGGCGATGCCGACCGCCGCGCCGGTCCGGCTGCCGGACCAGACCGAGCCGGAGTCGGCCAGGGGCCATCCGTTCCTGGAGCGGCGCGAACTCGGGATCGTCAACGTCGCCGAGGCGGCCGGCCGCGTGACGGTGGACGGCCAGGGCTACGACCTGGCGCCGCGCGACTGCCTCTACGTGCCGATGGGCTCGGCCGAGGTGACGTTCGCCTCGGCGGACCCGGCCACGCCGGCGAAGTTCTACCTGGTCTCGACGCCGGCCCACGCGCGGTTCGAGACGAAACAGCTTTCGATCGCGGACGCCGTGCCGCTGGAGCGGGGGTCGCTCGAGACCTCCAACGAGCGGACCATCTACCAACTGGTGGTGCCGGCCACCTGCCGCTCGGCGCAGCTGCTGCTGGGCCTGACGATCCTCAAGACCGGCAGCGTCTGGAACACCATGCCGCCGCACCTGCACGACCGGCGCAGCGAGGTGTACTTCTACTTCGGCCTGAAGCCGGGCGAGCGGGTGTTCCACTTCATGGGCGAGCCCGACCAGGCCCGGCACATCGTGATGGCCAACGACGAGGCGGTGATGAGCCCGCCGTGGTCGATCCACATGGGCTCGGGCACCTCGAACTACGCCTTCATCTGGGCCATGGGCGGGGAGAACCTCGACTACACCGACATGCACGTCCTCGACATCTGCCAGCTGAAATGAGCGGCCTTACCGCCTTCAGCCTGGAGGGCCAGGTCGCCGTCGTCACCGGCGCCAACACGGGCCTGGGGCAGGGGATCGCCGTGGGCCTCGCCGAGGCGGGCGCCGACATCGTCGCCGTCGGCCGCAGCGCGCCCACCGAGACCGCACGGAAGGTCCAGGCCGCGGGCCGCAGGCTGCACGCGGTCGACGCCGACCTCGGCTCGACCGAGCCGATCGCACGGATCGTCGCCGAAGCGTGGGCCGTTGCCGGCCAGGTCGACATCCTGGTCAACAACGCCGGCATGATCCGCCGCGCCGACGCCCTCGACTTCACCGAGGTCGACTGGGACGCGGTGATGGATGTCAATCTGAAGGCGGCCTTCTTCCTCGCCCAGGCGGTGGCGAGGCGCTGGGTCGAGGCCGGCCGCGGCGGCAAGATCGTCAACATCGTCTCGATGCTGTCGTTCCAGGGCGGCATCCGCGTGCCGTCCTACACCGCCTCCAAGAGCGGCCTCGCCGGCCTGACGAAGCTTCTGGCCAACGAGTGGGCGGGCAAGGGGATCAACGTCAACGCGATCGCCCCCGGCTACTTCGCGACGAACAACACCGAGGCCCTGCGCGCCGACGAGGGCCGCAGCCGCGAGATCCTGGGCCGCATCCCGGCCGGCCGCTGGGGCGAGCCCGCCGACCTCGCCGGCGCCGCAGTGTTCCTGGCCAGCCGCGCCTCGGACTACATGCACGGCGCCATCGTCCCGGTCGACGGCGGCTGGCTGGCGCGTTGAGGGGCCTTCAAGTCCCCGCCTGGATGAACGGGACCTTGGCGAAGAGGCGCCGTTCGGCGCCGCGCGGGTCATCTTCCATCCGGGTCGACCCGTCGAACACCATCGTCTCGCGGCGGGCCAGGGAATAGGGCGTCCAGCGCGGGATCGCGGCGCAGTTCGGATCGCCGGCGCGGGCGAAGGCGATGAAGGCCTCGCTCATCCGGTCGGCCATGACCTGCGCTTGCGGCCCCTCGGCGCGTGAGCCCGGCGCGGCGACGTTGTCGAACACCAGCGGGATGTCGGCCATGTGCGGCGCGCCGAGGCGCCCGCCGTCCTTCGGGCTCACCCAGTCGAGCTCGTAGACGAACGCCGGCGTCCCGGCCGCCGCGCGCGCCTCGGCCTCGATGACCGCCGCGCGCCAGGACCGCGCGGCGGTGGTCGCGGCGAAGAACACGTCGCTGGGCGAATAGAGCGGATAGAGCCGCCGGTAGGTCGCCACCACCGTCGCCGGGTCGATGTCGACGCGCATGTTGGCCTCAGTCAGCCTGCCCGGCAGCTGGTCCCAGGTCAGGGCGAAGTTGGCCGGATCGCCGCCCAGGAAGGCGCGGGTCTCGTCGTGGGTGTTGCCGATGATCATCGGCACGTCCGCCGACTGCGCCGGCGCGTCGGGATAGAACGGGTGGCGGGTCAGGCTGCGCTCGTCGAGCACCGGGCCGAAGTAGAGCCCGCCGAAGCCGAGCACGGGATCCTCGACGGCTTGCCCCTCCAGCAGGCGCTCGACGGGGAGGGAGCGGGCCTGGGCGGCGTCCTCGGGCCTCAGCTTCAGGGCGTCGAGCCAGGCCAGGGTGCGGCGCGTGGCGTTGCCGGGGCCGGAGGCGGTGACCTGCTGGCCGCTCATGGTCGCGGCGCGGTGGAAGAGACCCCTGGCGGCCGGCGTCGCCATCAGGGTCGCGATCTTGGCCCCGCCGCCGGACTGGCCGAACAGCATCACCCGGGCCGGATCGCCGCCGAACGCGGCGATGTTGGCCGCGATCCAGTTCAGCGCCAGGACGAGGTCGAGCTGGCCGGCGTTGCCGCTGTCGGCGAGCTCGGGGACAAGCCGGGCGAGGTAGGCGTAGCCGAAGGCGTTCAGGCGATGGTTCAGGGTCACCACCACCACGTCGCCGCGCCTCGCCAGGCGTACACCGTCGTAGAGCGGCGCCGAGCCGGACCCGGTCGAATAGGCGCCGCCGTGGATGTAGACCATCACCGGCCGTCGCCGGCCGTCGGCGAGGGCCGGGGTCCAGACGTTGAGGAAGAGGCAATCTTCGCTCATGGCGCCCGTTTCGCGCCCGCGCTGCGGCGAGGCGGGACCGTAGTCGAGGGCCGGGCGGACGTCGGTCCAGGGGGCGGGCGGCGCCGGCGGCAGGAAGCGCCGCGGGCCGGTGTCGGCGCCGTAGCGCACGCCCTTGAAGGCGAGGATGCCCTTGTCGACGTAGCCGCGGACCGGGCCGTGCGTGGTGCGCGCTAAGGGCGAGGGCGGCTCGGCGTGGACGCCCCGCGGAACGGCCGCCGCCGCGGCGAGACCCGCGAGCACCGTCCGCCGCGTCCCGCTCACGCCGCGGTCCCCAGGAAGCCGCGCCGCTTCGACCAGGCGAGGAACAGGTCCGGCCAGGCGGCGGCGGGCTTGCCGGCCGCCAGGCGGATGCCGAAGCCGTGGCCGCCCTCCTCGAAGAGATGCGCCTCGGCCGGGACCTTCGCCGCGCGCAGGGCGGTGAGGTACTGAAGGGCGTTCTCCACCGGCACGGAGGGATCGTCCCAGGCATGGACCAGGAAGGTCGGCGGGACCACCGCGGTCACGTGGCGCTGGGGCGAGGTCTCCGCCTCCAGCGCGGGGGTCGGCGAGGGGCCGAGCAGGGCCGCGCGCGATCCGGCGTGTGCGAAGTCCGGCGCCATGGTCATCACCGGATAGAACAGGGCCGAGAGGTCCGGCCGCGCCGGCAGCGCGTCGGCGGCGTCGACGGGGGCGTAGGCCGTCTCGGCGAAGCGCGTGGCGAGGCTCGCGCCGACGTGGCCGCCGGCGGAGAAACCGAGCACGGCGACGCGGGCCGGATCGACGCCGAACGCGGTGGCGCGGGCGCGGATCAGGCGGACGGCGCGCTGCGCGTCCTGCAGCGCGACCCGCGTCCTGTCGGCCCAACCTTCGCCGGGCAGGCGGTAGCGCAGGACGAAGACCGTGACCCCGCCCGAGGAGAGGCGCCGGCCGACCTCGAACCCCTCCTTGTCGATCACCACGCGGATGTAGCCTCCGCCCGGGATCACCAGCGCCGCGGCGCCGTTCGGCCGCGCCGGCCGGAACACGGTCATCAGCGGCGTTCCGATCCCGGTGACGTAGCGGTCCTGGAAGCCGGAGGTCCTGATGCGGTCGACGATCTCTTCGCGCGGCAGGACGGCGGGGGCGCCGGGGGGCGGGCCGGGCCACAGCCGCACGGTCTCGGTCGGGTCCGCAGGCTCGGCGGCGG
>DASZQQ010000440.1:0-4040 GCA_035549595.1 Caulobacteraceae bacterium | reverse complement strand
GAGCTGGGCTTCGGCCGACCGTTGCGTCTGGAGGCTCTGGGCGGCGGTGTGTCGTGCGACGTGATCGCGGCCGACCTGGCGGACCGGCGCGTCGTGGTCAAGCGCGCGCTGCCCAGGCTGCGCGTCGCGGCCGACTGGCGCGCCCCGCCCGAGCGGACGCGCTGGGAGTGGCGCTGGTTCGAGGCCGCCGACGCCATCGTCCCCGGCGCCGCGCCGCGGGTCCTGGCGCACGACGACGCGCTCAACGCCTTCGCCATGGACTGGCTCGAGCCGGCGACCCATCCCTTGTGGAAGCGCGAGCTCCTCGAGGGCCGCATCGACCCGCACGCCGCCGCTGAGGTCGGCGAGCGGCTGGCGCGCATCCACGCCGGCACGGCCGGCCGCGCCGACCTCGCCGCCGCCTTCGACACCGGCCCAACCTTCCACGACCTGAGGCTCGACCCCTACCTGCTGGAGACCGGCCGGCGGCGGCCCGAGGTGGCGGCGCCGATCGCGGCGCTGGTGGCCCGCACGGCCGCGACGCGCCTGGCCCTCGTGCACGGCGACGTCAGCCCGAAGAACATCCTGCTGGGGCCGAAGGGGCCGGTGTTCCTCGACGCCGAGACCGCCTGGTGGGGCGATCCGGCCTTCGACGTCGCCTTCTGCCTGAACCACCTGCTGCTCAAGGACCTCGTCGTCGCGGGCGGCCACGAGCGGTTGGCGGCGAGCTTCGCCGGCTTCGTGCGCGAGTACCTCGCCCGGGTGGACTGGGAGCCGCCCGCTGCGCTGGAGGCTCGGGCGGCGAGCCTGCTGCCGGGCCTCTTCCTCGCCCGCGTCGACGGCAAGTCGCCGGTCGAGTACCTGGCCGAGGGGCCGCAGCGCGAGGCGGTGCGCCGCGTGGCGATCCCGCTGCTGATGGCGCCGCCGGCGAGGCTCGCCGACGTCGCCGTTGCCTGGTACGGCCGGCCCGGCTAAGGGCCCCTCAATCACGTTCGGAGAGCGCCATGCAGACCAAAGCCGCCGTCGCCTGGAAGGCCGGCTCGCCGCTCAGCATCGAGACCGTCGACCTGGAAGGGCCCCGCGCCGGTGAGGTGCTGGTGGAGATCAAGGCGACCGGCGTCTGCCACACCGACGAGTTCACCCTCTCCGGCGCCGATCCGGAGGGCCTCTTCCCGGCCATCCTCGGTCACGAGGGCGCGGGCGTGGTGCTCGAGGTGGGGGCCGGGGTCACCACCCTGAAGCCGGGCGACCACGTGATCCCGCTCTACACGCCCGAATGCCGGCAATGTAAGTCGTGCCTGTCGCGGCGGACGAACCTCTGCACCGCGATCCGCTCGACGCAGGGCCAGGGCCTGATGCCCGACGGCTCCAGCCGGTTCTCGATCAACGGCGAGCGCGTCTTCCACTACATGGGCTGCTCGACGTTCGCCAACCACACGGTGCTGCCCGAGATCGCCCTGGCCAAGGTCCGCGAGGACGCCCCGTTCGACAAGATCTGCTACATCGGCTGCGGCGTCACCACCGGCATCGGCGCGGTGATCTGGACGGCCAAGGTCTGGCCGGGCGCCAACGTCGTCGTCTTCGGCCTGGGCGGCATCGGCCTCAACGTGATCCAGGGCGCGCGCATGGCCGGCGCGGACAAGATCATCGGCGTCGACCTGAACCCGGCCAAGGCCGAGATGGCCCGCAAGTTCGGCATGACCCACTTCGTCAATCCCGACGAGGTCGGCCGCGACAAGGTGGTCCAGGCCCTGGTCGACCTGACCGGCGGCGGGGCCGACTTCTCGTTCGAGTGCATCGGCAACGTCCACACGATGCGCCAGGCCCTGGAGTGCTGCCACCGCGGCTGGGGCGAGAGCATCATCATCGGCGTCGCCGGCGCCGGTCAGGAGATATCGACGCGGCCGTTCCAGCTGGTGACCGGCCGGGTGTGGAAGGGCACGGCCTTCGGCGGCGCCCGCGGCCGCACCGACGTGCCGAAGATCGTCGACTGGTACATGGACGGCAAGATCGACATCGACAGCCTGATCACCCACGTCATGCCGCTCGCCGACATCAACAAGGCCTTCGACCTGATGCACGCCGGCGAGAGCATCCGCAGCGTGGTGACGTTCTGACGAGCCGGAATTACGGTGACAGTGTACGTATTTCCCAAATAGAGCGCTGCTCAGGCGGGCTTGGCTCGAAGGGAAATACGTACACTGTCACCGTAATTCTCACCCCTGCACCGCAAATCCCCCGTCGACGGCCAGGCTGTGGCCGGTGACGAAGTCCGAGGCGGGGCTGGCGAGGAAGACGGCGGGGCCTTCGAAGTCCGCGGGGACGCCCCAGCGCGCAGCCGGCGTGCGGGCGACGGTGGCGGTGTCGAATTCGGGGCTCGCCTTGGCGCCGGCGGTCATGTCGGTCTCGATCCAGCCGGGCAGGATGGCGTTGACCTGGATGTTGTCGCGCGCCCAGGCGACGGCCAGCGACTTGGTCAGCTGCACGAGGCCCCCCTTCGAGGCCGAATAGGCCGCCGAGTACCAGTTGCCGAAGATGGAATACATCGAGCCGATGTTGATGATCTTGCCGCCGCCGGCGGCCTTCATCGGCGCATAGGCGGCCTGGGCGCAGACGAAGGCGGCGGTCAGGTTCGCGCCCAGCACGGCGTTCCAGTCCGCCAGCGTCAGGTGCTGCGGCGGCTTGGCGATGCTGACGCCGGCGTTGTTGACCAGGATGTCGAGCCGGCCGTGGCGGGCGGCGGCCTCGGCGATCACGCGCCGGCAGGCGGCCTCGTCGGTGACGTCGAGGTCGGCGACCTCGGCGTTCGCCCCGAGTTCGGCCGCAGCGGCCTCGGACTTGGCGCGGTTGCGCGCGGCGATCACCACCGTCGCCCCGGCGCGGGCGAGGCCGCGCGCGCAGCCCAGGCCGATGCCGCCATTGCCGCCGGTGACGATGGCGACCTTCCCGGTCAGGTCGAACTGCGACATCGGCGCCCCCTGCAGGCTCTGAACGTTTGTCCGCGGCGCCCGTTATGGCCCCTGAAGGAGCCCGCCCATGGCCGCCAAGATCCCGTCTAGCATCCCCGTCGCCCGTGGCCAGCGCGTCTGGCGCGAGGTGGTGTTCGAACCCGACCCGGAGCTCGCCGCCAAGGTCCAGTTCGTCTACCGCCACGACGGCCCTCTGCCCCCCGACGAACACAGCGTCGAGCGCGACGGCGTCCTCGACGGCGACGCCGCCACGGACGCGGGCGAACTCGCCGCCTCGCCGTCGGCCTGGGAGGCGGTCGAGGACGACGACGAGGACTAGCGGCCGCGCAGCCGGGCGAGGTCCTCGGGCGAATTGAGGTTGGCGAACGCTTCGGCGTCGTCGAACAGGACAGGCGCGGCCCCCGCCGCCGCCAGCGCCGCGCGCACCGACGGGTGGCGGCCCTCGTCGAGCGCGGCCTTCAGGTCCGGCAGGGCCGAGACCGGCCAGAGCGCGCACAGTCCCTGGAAGCCATCCGCCGTGGCCGCGTGCGCCGCCGGTCCCGCCTCGACCAGCCGGCGCAGCATGGCGGCGGTGACGCCCGGGGTGTCGCAGGCGAGGGTGACGAGGCCGCTCGCGCCCCGCGCCGCGGCCCAGGCGAGCCCCGCGGCGACGCCGGCGAGCGGGCCCTGCGGGTGGGCCGGATCATCGGTAAGCAACGGCAGTCCCAGCCTGGCGGCGATCCCGGCAGCGCCGCTGTCCGCCCGCGCGCTGACGGCGACGTCGGCGCAGACCCCGGCAAGGGCGCTCGCCGCCCACTCCAGCAGCGAGCGGCCGTTCAGGATCTGGACGGCCTTCTCGGCGCCGAACCGGTTCGATCGGCCTCCGGCGATGACGAGGCCGGCGAGGCCAGGGCGCGCTTGGGACATGCGCCCCCTCTAACCCGCTCCTGCCCGTGATGGCGAGGACTTGAGGTTTTCCCTCACAGGCGCGGCGGGAAGTCGATAAAACCGCCGGGCCTCCGTGTTCGCGAGAGGCGGATCGAAGGGAAGGGCCGACGTTGGCCGAGTACGCAGCGTTCACCGAAGCCCGCGCCGCCGAGATCATCGCCGCCC
>DASZQQ010000439.1:0-4252 GCA_035549595.1 Caulobacteraceae bacterium | reverse complement strand
GCGCCGTCACCGCAGCCTCACCGGCCACGCCGGCCTGGCGCAGCGCCCGCGTCATCCAGGCAGCGTCGATCTGCGCCGGATCCGGCGCCAGCAGATCCGCCGTCATCAGTGCATCTTGAACCGGATCGGCACCGACTTCGGTCCGCAGACGAAGTTGGCCTCCATGTTCTTCGGCGTGCCGTCGAGTTCGAGGCTGTCCAGACGAGCGAACAGCTCCTCCCAGAGGATGCGCATCTCCATCCGCGCCAGGTGCTGGCCGAGGCAGACGTGGGCGCCGTAGCCGAAGGCGACGTGCTTGTTGGGCGAGCGCTCGACGTCGAACTTGAACGGGTCGGTGAACGCGGCCTCGTCGCGGTTGCCGGACGGGTAGCACAGCATGATCCAGTCGCCCTTGGCGATCTTCTGGCCCGCGATCTCGGCGTCGGCCGTGGCCGAGCGCATGAAGTGCTTCACCGGCGTCACCCAGCGGATCGATTCTTCGACCAGGCCCGGGATCTTCGACGGGTCGGCCTTGACCTTGGCGAACTGGTCCGGGTTCTCGGCCAGGGCCCAGAGGGCGCCGGCGGTGGTCGACGAGGTGGTGTCATGGCCGGCGGTGGCGGCGATGATGTAGTAGCTCATCGCCTCCAGGTGGCCGAGCGGGGCCCCGTCGATCTGGCCGTTGGCGATCACGCTGGCGAGGTCCTGGCGCGGGTTCTTGCGCCGGTCCTCGGTCATGGCGTTGAAATAGGTCATGAAGTCCATGACCACGGCCTGGATGTTGGCCAGCGCCTGGTCGGCGTCCTGCAGGGCCGAGCCGCTGCGGTTGAGGTCCGGGTCGGCGCTGCCGAACAGCTCCTGGGTCAGCTTCAGCATCCGGGGCTCGTCCACCTCGGGGACGCCCAGGACCTCCATGATCACGTGCAGCGGATAGAGGAAGGCGACGTCGCGGGCGAAGTCGCAGCGATCGCCGTGCGCGGCCATGCGCTCGACGAAGCCCTTGGCGATCTCGCGGATGCGGGCCTCCAGGCCGCGCAGGTTCTGGGGCATGAACCACGACTGCGTCAGACGCCGGTAGGCGTGGTGGTCGGGGTTGTCCATCTGCACCAGCGAGCGCACCAGGTGCGGGCTGCCGCCGGTCATCTGCAGCACCTTCTCGCCGCCTTCGATGTTGGTCAGGGTCGTGAAGGTGTCGCCGTTGTGGAACAGGTCGTTCTGCCGCTCGATCTCGAGGATGTCGGCGTGGCGGGTGACGACCCAGAAAGGCCGGAAGCCGTCCGGCTGGGCCACCGCCAGCGGCGCCTCCCGGCGCAGGGTCTTGAACGCTTCGTCGATCCGCTTGCCGTCGGCGTACGCCTTCGGGTCGATGATGGTGTTGGCGATGTCCTTGGAGACCTGCATGACCCTTGATCCTTCCAGTCCGTCTCTCGCGGACGGTCCAGAGCCCATATCAGCGTCTTGTTGGACGGCCAACAACTAAGTAAGGTTCCGGACATGGCAGGGGCATCCGAAGCTGTGGCGGTGCGCCGCTCTCAGGCCGAACGCCGCGACGAATCCGAGCGGCTGCTGGTCGAGGCGACGCTGGCGGTGGTGGCCGGGCACGGGGTCTCGGCGGCGACGTTCGAGGCGATCGGCCAGGCGGCCGGCTACAGCCGCGGCCTCGCCACCCAGAGGTTCGGCTCCAAGCAGGGCCTGATAGAGGCGGTGATCGCCTACCTGCACCGCCGGCGCGAGGAGATCCTGGAGGCCGACCACGTCGCCGAGATGCCGGCGCTGGAGGCGATCCTGCACTACGTCGACACCCACCTGCGCGATCTCGGCCGCGAGCACGGCGGCAAGGCCTACTTCATGCTGCTGGCCGCCGCGGTCGCCGACGCCACGGCCATGCGCGAGGTCTTCGCCGCCTCGCACGACCGGGTGCGGGCCTGGCTGGAGGCCCTCCTGCGCCGCGGCCAGGCCGAGGGCGGCGTCAGGCCCGAGATCAACCCCAACGCCGGGGCGCTGATGATCGGCTCGCTGCTGCTGGGCCTTTCCACCCAGTGGCTGGTCGATCCGGCCCTGGACCTCGATCCTATCCGCACCACCACCCTGGCGGCCCTGCGCCAGAGCTTCGCCGCCGAGGTCCCTCAGGCCTCGTAGAAGTTCAGCTCGATCAGCACGTTGTTGGGGTCGATGACGAAGATCTGCTTCAGGCCGATCGCCGGCACCGCGTTCTCGGCGTACTCCAGCTTGCGCGCCTGCAGCCGCTCGATCATCTCGCCGTGGCCGCTGCAGTTCAGCGCCACGTGGTGCAGGGCGCCCGTGGTCGGACCGGGGCGGGCGTCGCGCGGGAACGGCTGGAAGGCGCCGATGGCGTTGACGTGGATGATCGCCCGGTTCTCGCGGTCGTAGACCCACTGCACCAGGTCCGGCCGCATCCCCCCCGGCCCGTCGCGCACGTCCAGGTCCAGGAGGTCGGCATAGAACCGCGCCGTTCCGGCGACGTCCGGCGTGACGATGTTCACGTGATCGAGGGCGTTGACGAGCATCGGCGGGGCTCCTGGCGTGGAGGAGACCGTAGACCCGCGCGGACAGACCGCAAGCCATCTCTCCCTCCCCCTCTGTGGGGAGGGAGGAACGACCTTAGAACGCCGCTTCCGCGCCCAGCCCCTGTTCGGCGGCCGTGCGGGCCACATAGGCGGCCGCGTAGAGGTCCTGGACGATGGCGCCGAGGGATTTGTAGATCGTCACGTCCGCTTCGGTGAGGCGGCCGGGCTTGAGGTCGGCCATGACCTCGCCGATCTCGCCCAGGACGTGGTCCTCGCCGATCAGGCCGGCCTCGATCGCGTGCAGCACCTCGGCGCCCTGGCGCAGGACGCCCTCGCGATGGTCGGCGAAGATCCGTGAACGGACGACGAGGTCGTCGTCGGCCTCGCGCGGGCCGGCGACGCTGGAGCCGACGAGGTTCACGTGCGTCCCGGCGGCCACGTCGGCGCCCGAGAGGATCGGCTCGCGCGCGGCCGTCACGGCGCAGACGATGTCGGCCCCGGCGACCGCGGCCTTCGGCGTGGCGGCCGCTCCGGCAGGAACGCCGAGCTCGGCCGCGAGCCTCGCCGCCAGGGCCTCGGCCTTGTCGGCCGATCGGCCCCAGATGCGGATGTCCGTCAGCGGGCGCACGTGGGCCATCGCCCGCGCGTGAGTCAGGGCCTGCTCGCCGTAGCCGAGGATGGCGAGGCGCGTCGCGTCCGGCCGCGCCAGGACGTCGGTGGCCGCCGCGCTGGCGGCGGCGGTGCGGATGGCGGTGATCTCGCCGGCATGGACCAGGGCGGTCGGGGCGCCGCTGGCCGGATCGAACAGCAGCACCCCGCCCTGGTGCGACTGCAGGCCCTTGGCGAAGTTGCCCGGAAAGACGCTGATCAGCTTGGCCCCGAAGGCCATCTCGGCCGCGCCCGGCATGACCCCGAACGCCGAGCCGTCGCCCAGCGGGATGATCTGGCGCAGAAGCTGCCGGGTGCGCCCGCCCGAGAGCGCCGTCATGGCCTCGCGCATCAGCGGGATCGCCGCCTCATAGGTCAGCAGGCGGGCGACGGTGTGGCGGTCGATGATGCGCATGGCGCGAAGCGGCCATGATCCGCGCGGGATGTCAAAGTGGAGCGGCGCTCGCGTGCAGCACGTGGGCGCCCGGGCCGGCGCGGCCGGTCACGCCCAGGAAGCGCTCGGCCATGGCGGCCGGGCCGTGGTCGATGACCTCGGCGAACCCCAGGCCTTTCAGGTCGGCGGCGAGCGGCCCCGGCTCGAAGAAGGTGATCCAGGGCTCGCCCATGCGCGCGACGGCGGCGGCGCGCGCGGCCCTCTGTTCGCGCTGTTCGGGCGGATAGGCCGACGGCGGCTCGCCGTGGTCGAACACCACCTCGGCGCCGGGGATGGCGGCGATCCAGGCCAGGGTCGCGAACCCGGCCTCGCGCGTCAGGTAGGGCACGACCCCGAGCCAGGAGAAGACCGCCGGCGCCGCGGCGTCGAAGCCCGCCCGGGCGAGGCCGTCGGCCAGGGTCTCGCGCTCGAAGTCCACGGGCGCGTAGGTCGCCGACGAGACGAGGCCGGCCTGCGCCAGGCGACGGCGCTTCCAGCCCTGGGTCGCCGGATGGTCGACCTCGAAGACGGCAAGGCCCGCGTGCGGATTGCGGCAGGCGAAGGTGTCGAGACCGGCGCCCAGGACCACGTACTGGGTGACGCCCCGCCCCACCGCGGCCGCCAGCGCGTCCTCGGCGATCCGGCTGCGCGCGGCGATCAGGAT
>DASZQQ010000438.1:0-12574 GCA_035549595.1 Caulobacteraceae bacterium | reverse complement strand
CTGTCGACGGCCAGCGCATTGGCCTCCGTGCCGCCGCTGGTGAAGGTGAGCGAGCCGGGCAGCACGCCGACCAGGCCGGACACGTCGGCGCGGGCGGCTTCCAGGATCGTGCGCGCGGCGCGGCCGGCGGCGTGGACCGAGGACGGGTTGCCGCCGGTCTCAAGCGCCTGCGCCACCGCGGCGGCCGCCTCGGGCCGCACCTTCGCCGTCGCGTTGTAGTCGAGATAGATCCCCGTCACGCCGCCCTCGCCGGTTCGGGTCGCAGGCGTCCGGCCAGGACGTCCGCCAGGGATACGCTCGAAAGGTAGGCGTGGATCGCCCTGCCGGTCTCTTCCCAGAGGTCGTGCGTCAGGCAGCGCGCGCCGCCCTTCATGCAGCCGGTGCGCCCGCCGCCGCAGCGGGTGGCGCGCAGAGGTTCGTCGACCGCGGTGACCACGTCGGCCACCGTCATCTCGTCGGCGGCCCGCGCCAGGCGGTAGCCGCCGCCCGGCCCGCGCACGCTCTGCACCAGGCCCTGCCGGCGCAGGCGGGCGAACAGCTGCTCGAGGTAGGGACGGCTGATCTGCTGGCGTTCGGCGATGTCGGCGAGCGTCACCGGCCGGCCGTCGCTGCGTCCGGCGAGGTCGGTCATGGCCATGACGGCGTAGCGTCCGCGGGTGCTCAGCTGCATCGCACTTTCGTCCGTCGCAATTTCCTCGCTTTTTCCAACGGCTTTTTGTTACAAGCCGCCGCTTCGCGAGACGGGGCCCGAAGGGGCCGCGAGCGCGATGTAGGAAAACCAACCGCGGGGGTCAAGTATTCCTGACCCGCCGCGGCCATCTGTCAGGTTCGAGAGCCTTATGCCCGAGGTCGTGCTCACCGGCGCCGCCGGTCGGATCGAAGCCCGCTATTCGCAGCGCAAGGAGGAGACGGCGCCGATCGCCCTCATCCTGCATCCGCACCCGCGCGCGGGCGGCCACATGGACAATCCCGTGGCGGTGCAGCTCTTCCACCTGTTCATGACGCGCGGCTTCAACGTGCTGAGGTTCAACTTCCGCGGCGTCGGCCGCAGCCAGGGCGAGTTCGACCAGGGCGTCGGCGAGCTGGCGGACGCGGCGACGGCGCTGGACTGGCTGCAGGCCAGCCATCCGGCCGCCTCGCAGTGCTGGGTCGCCGGCTACTCCTTCGGCGCCTGGATCGGCATGCAGCTGCTGATGCGCCGGCCCGAGACGGACGGCTTCATCTCGGTCTCGCCGCCGACCAACATGTACGACTTCTCGTTCCTGGCGCCCTGCCCGGCCTCGGGCCTGATCCTGCACGGCTCGGCCGACCCGATCGTGCCGCCGGTGGAGGTCGAGCGCGTCGTCTCCAAGCTGCGCACCCAGAAGGGCATCGTCATCGACTACGACCTGGTCGAAGGCGCCAACCACTTCTGGGTCGACCACCTGAAGGACGTCGAACGCCGCGTCGGCGCCTACCTCGACAAGCGCATCGAAGCCGAGCCGATCTGACGTCCCGCGGGCTGACGCCCGACCTTCGCTGATGCGGCGCGCGCCGCTTTCACCACGAAGGACACGAAGGACTCGAAGGACCAAGCAGCCCGACGCGAAGCGTCAGTGTGTGCTCCACAGGCGCAGTCGGGCGCGAATTCCCGGCGCCTTAGTGCTCTTCGTGTCCTGCGTGTCCTTTGTGGTCCAAAAGCAGAGCGCCAGCCGACGGCTCCGCCGTCAGGGCCAGGCCACCCGCCCGCCGGTCATCGGGGCCGGCGCGCCGGTCGTGCCCGGGAAGCTGATCGGCAGGCCGAGCACCGCGCGGGCCGCGAGGAACGCGAAGGCCTCGGCCTCGATGGAGTCGCCGCGCCAGTGGGCCTCCTCGGCGGTGATCACCGGCAGCGGCAGGCGCTCGCGGATAGCGGCCATCAGCACCGGGTTCAGCCGCCCGCCGCCGCAGACCACGAGGCGCAACGGCGGTTCGGAGGAGCGGCGCAAGCCGAGCGCGACGCTCTCGGCGGTGAAGGCGACCAGGGTGGCGGCGGCGTCCTCTAGCGGCAGGCCGGCCACCGGTTCCAGGGAAAAGTCGAACCGGTCCAGCGACTTCGGGCCGGTTCTTGCGAAATACGGGTCGGCGAGGTAGCCGGCAAGCACCGCCTCGTCGACGCGGCCCGCAGCAGCCGCGGCCCCGCCCTCGTCATAGCGCCTGCCGGTCCTCGCCTGCATCAGGAGGTCGATCATGCCGTTGGCCGGGCCGGTGTCGAACGCCTCGAGTTCGCCGTCGCGCCTGACCAGGGTCACGTTGGCGACGCCGCCCAGGTTCAGCACCGCGGTCGGGGCATGGAAGCCGGACCAGCTCACCAGGGCTGCGTGATAGGCCGGCGCCAGCGGCGCCCCCTGCCCGCCGGCGGCGACGTCGTCGCTGCGAAGGTCGTGCACGACCGGCACGCCGAGCGACCGGGCCACGCGCACGGCGTCGATCAGCTGCACCGTCCGCCCGACGGCCCGGCCGGGTCCCGGCGGGGCGTGCAGCACGGTCTGGCCCTGCAGGCCGACGTAGTCGAGATCCTCGGGCAGCAGGCCATGGGCGGCCATGAAGGCCTCCGCCGCGGCGATGTGCTCGTCGGCGACCGCACGGCGGGCGGGCTCGAACGAGGCCGGCTCGGGTTCGCCCTCCGGCCAGGCCAGGGCGTCGGCCGTGGCCGCCTCGACGAGGCCTCGGCAGCCGGGATCGAGCTTCTTCTCGCCGGCGGGACCCAGGCCCAGGATCTCCTCGCCGTCGGTCTCCAGCACCGCCATGTCGACGGCGTCGAGCGACGTGCCGGTCATGAACCCCAGGACCCGCATCAGGACATCACCCGCATCAGAACATCCTCAGGCGGAAGGTGGCGAGGAAGTACCAGACGATGGCCACCGGCGCGGCGCCGAGGAGCCACGCCGCGAGGGTCCAGCGCCGCGCGAAGGCGAGCCACATGGCGCCGACGAACCCGAGCGCGATGGCGGCCCCGCCCAGCGCCACCGGGTCGGCCGGCAGGCCGTCCTTGAACGCGACCGCCAGGAAGAACCACGCGACGCCGAGGCATACGAGGCTCGCCAGCGAGAGCGCGATCGCGGTCACCAGCCTCGGCATCGTCCCCTCCCCGCCCGCTTGCCCGACCTTGACGGCCCCGCCCCTCGCCCGCTAGTCAGCGCCCCATGACCGCAGGCGCCCAACACCGTCGCCCCTATTACCGCTCGCCCAACTAGCGAGCGGCCGGTCAGTCACGCCCCGCCGCCAACGGTCGGCGTCGGGCTCTTGCCAAGGGACGGTCTCCGGCCGAAAGCCAACCCAAGGAGCCGTCCATGTCCGCCGACACCGATCATTCCAGCTTCAAGCCGAAGTCCGACTTCCTGCGCATCCTGATCGAGCGCGGCTACATCCACCAGTGCACCGACCTCGAGGCGCTGGACGCGGCGGCGGCGTCCGGGATCGTCACGGCCTACGTCGGCTACGACTGCACGGCCGATAGCCTGCACATCGGCCACCTGATCTCGATCATGATGCTGCGCTGGCTGCAGAGATGCGGGCACCGGCCGATCGCGCTGATGGGCGGCGGCACGACCAAGGTCGGCGATCCCACCGACAAGGACCAGCAGCGCCCGCTGCTGACCGAGGAGACGATCAACGCCAACCTCGCCAGCATCCAGCAGACCTTCGACCGCTTCCTGCGCTTCGGCAACAAGCCCACCGACGCCATCCGCGTGAACAACGCCGACTGGCTGGAGAAGCTCGGCTACGTGGAGTTCCTGCGCGACTACGGCGTGCACTTCACCATCAACCGCATGCTCACGTTCGACTCGGTGAAACTGCGGCTGGAGCGCGAGCAGCCGCTGAGCTTCCTCGAGTTCAACTACATGCTGATGCAGGCGACCGACTTCCTGGAGCTGAACCGCCGCTACGGCTGCACCCTGCAGATGGGCGGCTCGGACCAGTGGGGCAACATCATCAACGGCGTCGAGCTGGTCCGCCGCGTCGAGGGCAAGCAGGCCTTCGGCCTGACCACGCCGCTGCTCACCACCGCCTCGGGCGAGAAGATGGGCAAGACGGTGGGCGGAGCCGTGTGGCTGAACGCCGAGCGCCTCAGCCCGTACGACTACTGGCAGATGTGGCGCAACACCGAGGACGCCGACGTCGTCAAGTTCCTGAAGCTGTTCACGGAACTGCCGCTGGACGAGATCGCGAAGCTGGGCGCCCTCGCCGGCGCCGAGATCAACGAGGCCAAGAAGGTGCTGGCGGGCGAGGCCACCGCCCTGCTGCACGGCCGCGAGGCCGCGGAGACGGCGGCCGCGGCGGCCAAGGCGGCCTTCGAGGAGGGCCGGCTGTCGGAGGACCTGCCGACGGTCGAGATCCCCCGCGCCGATCTCGAGGCGGGCCTCGCGCTCGCCGCGATCACCGCCGACGCTGGCCTGGCCGCCTCGCGCGGCGAGGCCCGGCGACTGGCTCAGGGCGGCGGCCTTCGCGTCAACGACGCGGTGGAGAAGGACGGCCAGCGCGTCCTCACCCCCGCCGACCTCAACGCCGACGGCGTCATCAAGCTGGGCGCCGGCCGCAAGAAGATCGTGCTCGTGAAGCCGGTGTGAGCGTCATCCCTCCCTCCCCTTCGCGGGGAGGGAGGGCTATGCATGGCGGCTCGATCCAACTGCAGGAGCCCACCCATGACCCTCGCCGCCGGCGACAAGGCGCCCGACTTCGACATGCCCGCCGACGAGGGCCGCGTCTCCCTGGCCGGCCTGAAGGGCAAGACGGTGGTGCTGTACTTCTACCCGAAGGACGACACGACCGGCTGCACGGCCGAGGCGCAGGGCTTCACTGCCGCGGCCGACGACTTCGCCAAGGCTGGGGCCGTGGTCGTCGGAGTCTCGAAGGACACGCCGGCGGCCCATGCGAAGTTCCGCGCCAAGTATGGCCTGAAGCCCCTGCTCGGCTCCGACAAGGACGGCGACGTGGTCGAGCGCTACGGCGCCTGGGTCGAGAAGAGCCTCTACGGGCGCAAGTACATGGGCATCGACCGCTCGACGTTCCTGATCGACGGCGAGGGCGTGATCCGGCGCATCTGGCGAAAGGTTAAGGTGCCCGGCCACGTGGCCGCCGTGCTTCAGGCCGTCCAGGACTTGAAGTGAGTCGCGCCAAGGCCTCGCCCGGCCGGCGGCAGATGCGGCCGCTGGCCGCACGCGGCCGGCCCCACGACGCCACAATCTTGCGCGGTTAACGCCAATATTCGACCGCTCGCCAGGACGGCGGTTGCTGTTCCGTTCCCTGTGATCAACTTGGGGAAAACTCACTTTCGTTTCGATCGGCGCGCGCCCAACATGTGTTTGAAGTAAGGCGATGGCGTGGAGGGCGCGCCGCAGGCGGATTGTCGGCTTGCGCTTTCGGATGGGATGGGGGCATATCGCTCGGGTCTCTTCCAATCCCTTGGGGCCCCCCACGCAATGAGCCTAAGACGCTTCACGCGCCTAGCCCGTTCGCTTGCGGAGCTGTTTCCAGAAAGACATCTGTACGTGCGCTCCGGCGGGGAGATGCGCGGCTATGTCCTGACCACCCGCAAGCAGATGACGATCGCCGGGGTCGTGGCCGCAGCCGCCCTCTGGACCGGCATCTCGACCGCCGCCCTCGTCGCCGGCGCCCTGACCCAGTCGCGGAGCGAGCGCGAGGTCGCCCTCACCCAGGCCAAGTACGAGCGCTGGATCGCCGACCGTCAGGCGCGGCTCAACAGCGCCGTCGCCCAGCTGAATTCCTCCTCGACCTCGTTCGACGACCTGGCCGCGACCATGGAGCGTCGCCACGCCGCCCTGGCCATGCTGCTCACCGACGTCAAGGCGGCCCCGGGCGCGGCCCAGGCCCTGGCCCCGGTGCTGGCGGCGCAGGCGCCCGCCAAGGGCTCGCCGATGGAGCGCATCCAGGCGATCCGAGCCGACCAGGACAAGGTCATCGAGGCGGCCGAGAACTTCGCCCGCAACCGCGCCGACCGCCTGCGCCTGGCGTTCCGCCTCGCGGGCCTGGACCCGGCCGCCTACGCCGGCCACGGCCAGGGCCTGGGCGGGCCGCTGATCGAGGGCAAGGATCCCCGCGCCCTGGCCGCGATCCTCGACGTCGACGAGGCGTTCGCCGGGCGCGTGCAGCGCGCGGTCTCCGACCTCTCGGATCTGAACGGCCTTTCCCAGTCCGCCCAGGACCTGCCGCTCGGCCGGCCGGCGTCGACGCTGGACCAGACCAGCGGCTTCGGCGTGCGCCTGGATCCCTTCACCGGACGTCCGGCCTTCCATTCTGGCCAGGACTTCGCCGGCAGTACGATGACGCCGATCTACGCCACCGCCCCGGGCGTGGTCTCGTTCACCGGCGTCCGGTCCGGCTACGGCAACACCATCGAGATCGACCATGGTCGCGGATTCAAGACCCGCTACGCGCACCTGGCCGCGATTTCCGTCGCGGTCGGCCAGCACGTGGGCCTCGGGCAAAGGATCGGCGGCATGGGCTCCACCGGGCGTTCGACGGGCACCCACCTGCACTACGAGGTCTGGGTGAACGGCCGCGCACAAAACCCCCTCCGCTTTCTGAAGGCCGGCGATTATGTTCAGCAAGACCTCCAATAATCCGACCCCGAACACGCCTGCGGCGCCCCAGCCGACCCCGCCCGCGCCGGCGCCCCAACCGACCCAGTCGGCTTCGCCGACGCCCTCGGCGCCCGCCCCCTCCCCGGCTGCGAGGCCGCAGAAGATGACGTCGCTGATCGCCAGCGACATGACCCTCGAGGGCAACGTCTCCGGCGGCGGCGAACTGCAGATCGACGGCGTGATCAAGGGCGACGTCCGCGTCGAGCGCGTGACCGTCGGCGACGGCGGCGCCGTGGAGGGCGGCATCTACGCCGAGGCGGTCGAGGTCCGCGGCAAGGTGGCCGGCTCGATCACGGCCAAGCAGGTGCGCCTCTACGGCGCCTGCCATGTCGACGGCGACATCACCCACGAGCAGCTGGCGATGGAGACCGGGGCCTTCTTCCAGGGCCGCTCGCTGCGCCTGCAGCGCGCCGTCGCCCCGCCGGCCCAGCCCGCCCCGGCCCCGCGCGCGCCCGAGCCGGCCATGGCCGCCAAGGACCCCGGCCTCGCCCCCAAGCCGACCACGACGCCGTAGGGTTTTGCCGGTCGCGGGGAGGGATACGCCCCCTCCCCGCTCTCCCTCGCGAAAGCGAGGGACCAGGCTCTTTCTGAAAGGCCGGCGCTCTCCGACAGAACCCCTGGGCCCTCGCGTTCGCGAGGGAGAGCGGGTGGAGATGACTTCCAGCCCTACTGGATCGCCGCGCCGTCGCGGGTGGCGCCGACGCGCTGGGCCAGGGACGCGCCCATGAATTCGTCGAGGTCGCCGTCGAGGACGCCGGCCGTGTCCGACGTCTCGACGCCGGTGCGCAGGTCCTTGACCATCTGATAGGGCTGCAGGACGTAGCTGCGGATCTGGTGACCCCAGCCGATGTCGGTCTTGGTCTCCTCGATCGCCGCGGCGGCGGCCTCGCGCTTCTGCAGCTCGGCCTCGTAGAGCCGGGCGCGCAGCATCTTCCACGCCTGGTCGCGGTTCTGGTGCTGCGAGCGCTGGTTCTGGCAGGCCACGACGATGCCGGTCGGGATGTGCGTCAGGCGCACGGCCGAATCGGTCTTGTTCACGTGCTGGCCGCCCGCGCCCGAGGCCCGGTAGGTGTCGGTGCGCACGTCGTTCGGATTGATCTCGATCTCGATCTTGTCGTCGACCACCGGGAACACCCACACCGAGGCGAACGAGGTGTGCCGGCGGGCGCTGGAATCGAACGGCGAGATGCGCACCAGGCGGTGCACGCCAGCCTCGGTCTTCAGCCAGCCGTAGGCGTTGGTCCCCGAGACCTTCAGGGTCGCCGACTTGATGCCGGCGGTCTCGCCGGCGGTCTCTTCGATCACCTCGACGTCCATGCCGTGCTGGGTGGCCCAGCGCGTGTACATGCGCATCAGCATCAGCGCCCAGTCGGCGCTCTCGGTGCCGCCGGCGCCGGAGTTGATCTCGACGAAGGCGTCGTTGGCGTCGGCCTCGCCCGACAGCAGCGCCTCCAGCTCGGCGCGCGCGGCCTGGATCTTCAGGTCCGCCAGCTGGGCGCGGGCGTCGTCGAGCGAGGCCTCGTCGCCTTCGGCGTCGGCCAGCTCGGCGTACTCCACCGCATCGCGCATCTCGCGCTCGAGCCGGCGCACGGCCTCGACCTGGGTCGCAAGGTGCGTGCGCTCGCGCATCACCTTCTGCGCCGCGTCGGCGTCGTCCCAGAGCGTCGGATCCTCGACCCGGGCGTTCAGCTCATCCAGTTTTCGGAGGGCGACATCCCAGTCAAAGTCGCCTCCTGAGCAGTCCGACGGACTGCTCGATGTCGGCCGCCGCAGCCTCGACATCCGCGCGCATGGAAACTCCGGATCAGAAAGGGTCAGGGTTCATATAGGGGCGCGGCTGATAGCGCGCCCCCGTGCTCAATACAATCCGCTGAGGTCGTCCTGCTTCTTCGGCGGACGGTCCGCTTTCGGCGGGGCCGTGCCCGCCGGCGGCTTCGGCCCGCCGGGCGCAGGCGGGGCGATCGGGGTGATCGCGGCCGCCGCGCCGCCGCCGGGCATGCTGACCCCGGTGGTGGCGATGCGCGCGCTGGGCTCGGTGCCGGGCCGGAAGGCCTCGCGGTTGGGGCCGACCATGGCGAACTTGGCGTTGGCCGGCGCCTTGAAGTCCAGCGCAGGCATGGTCTTCACCGCCTCCTGCATGAACTCGATCCAGATCGGCAGAGCCGCGACCGCGCCCGTCTCGCCGTGGCCCAGCGAGCGATTGTCGTCGAAGCCGACGTAGGTCGCCACGACGATCTGGGGCGAGAAGCCGACGAACCAGGCGCTGCGGAACTCGTTGGTGGTGCCGGTCTTGCCGCCGATGGGACGCTGGCCGAACACGTGCCCGGCCGCCGCGGCGGTTCCGCGGATGGTCACCCCCTGCAGCATGGTCTCGATCTGGTAGGCGGTGATCGGGTCGATCAGCTGCGCCCCGTCGGGCTGAATCTGGGGCGCGAAATCGCCGGTGAACGCGCCGGTGCAGCCGGGGCAGTCGCGGTGGTCGGCGTTGATCTTGATCTTGCCGTTGCGGTCCTCGAGCTCCTCGATGACGTGCGGCGTGATCTTGCGCCCGCCGTTCAGGAACGTCGAATAGCCGGCGGCCATGCGCCAGGGCGTGGTCTCGCCCGCCCCCAGCGCCATCGCCAGCACCGGGTCCATCTTGTCGACGACGCCGAACTTCTTGGCCGTGTCGACGATCTTCGGCATTCCGATCTGCATGGCTATGCGCACGGTCATTGTGTTGCGCGACAGTTCGAGGCCGCGCCGGAACACCAGCGGGCCCAGGTAGTCGTGCTCGTAGTTCTCCGGGTTCCACATCTGCCCCGGCGCCGCGCCCGGCAGGCTGACCGGGCCGTCGACGACGATGCTGGCCGGGGTGAACTGGCCGGTTTCCAGCGCCGTGGCGTAGACGAACGGCTTGAACGACGAGCCGGGCTGCCGGTAGGCCTGGGTGGCGCGGTTGAAGTTCGACAGCGAGAAGCTGTAGCCGCCGACCATCGCCAGCACGCGGCCGGTGTTGGGCTCCATGGCCACCAGGGCGCCGTTGACGATCGGCACCTGGCGCAGGTGCAGTCCCCCGCCCTCGGCGGGCTCGACATAGACGAGGTCGCCGACCGAAAGTCCCTTGCCGGCCCGCGCCCAGGCGACGTCGGCCGGGATCAGGTCGCCCGCCAGGCCGTCGACCGTCTCGACCTTCACCGCGCCGCCCGTCGAGGTCACCGCGCCGATGCGCCAGTCCCGGCGCTCGGCGGGCGAGCGCACCTTGGGCGACTGCGCCGCGGCGATCGCCGCCTTCTGCCAGCCCGGCGACACCGCGCTGAGATGGCCCCAGGCCCCGCGCCAGCCGTGCCGGCGGTCGTAGGTCTCCAGCCCGTCCATCAGGGCGATGCGCGCGGCCGTCTGCAGGCGCGGATCGAGGGTCGTGCGCATGTAGTAGCCGCCGGCCTTCAGGTCCTTGACCTCGGTGACGGCCGTGCGCTGGGCCCAGTCGACGAAGTAGTCGGCGTCGCGGTACTTCGAGCGCGCCGGCCCGGCCTGGACGGTCAGGTCCTCGCGCATCGCCGCCAGGGCGTCGGCGCGCGAGACGAAGCCGAGGTCGGCCATGTCCTTCAGGATCGCGTTGCGCCGGCGGATAGCCGCGTCCTTGTGCCGGACCGGGTGGTAGTTGTCCGGCCCCTTGGGCAGGGCGGCCAGGTAGGCGCACTCGGCCAGCGACAGCTCGGAGACCGGCTTTCCGAAGTAGTTGAACGCCGCGGCGCCGACCCCGTACGAGCGGTAGCCGAGCCAGATCTCGTTCAGATAGAGCTCGAGGATCCGCTGCTTGGTGACCGTCTGCTCGAGCTGGGTGGCGAGGATCGCCTCCTTCAGCTTGCGGCCCACGGACACGTCGTTGTTGAGCAGGATGTTCTTGGCCACCTGCTGGGTGATGGTCGAGCCGCCCTCGGGACGGCGGCCCTGCAGGACGTTGAACACGTCCTTGATCATCGCCCGCGACACGCCGGCGACGTCGACGCCGCCGTGGCTGAAGAAGTTGTGGTCCTCGGCCGCCAGGAAGGCTTCGTAGAGCTTGGGCGGCATCTGGTCGAAGGGCACGTAGATGCGCCGCTCGTCGGTCGAGGCCTCGCCGATCTGGGTGCCGTCCCAGGCGTAGATCCGCGTCGACGTCGGCGGATGATAGTCCACCAGGTCGGCCGGGTTCGGCATGCCGTGGAACAGCACGGCCGCATAGACCGCGGCCGTCACGGCGGCCAAGGCCGTCGCGCCGAAAATGACGACGCCCGCCAGGGCGAGCCAACGACCGATAGGTGGCAAAGCTGGTCAGAACCTCCGCGGGGCGCCCCCCGCCTTGGCGAACGTCTAGCGGGCTTCGCCCCGGGCGCCAACGGCCGCGAGGTCGCGGCCGCGGCCGAGTGAGGCTCCCCCTCCTCCGTCATTCCGGCCCGGCGCCCCCACGAGTGCAGCGGCAGGCTTTCAGCCACCTCCGGTTGGCGCCGGTTCTGCGACGTGGTTTGAAGGGCGTGAGGCAAACTGGGGGGGGCGTGGTGCGCTGGATCGCTGTTCTGGCGGGTGTGTCTTCAGCCGCGTTCGCTTCGGCTGCATGGGCTGGCGACGGTGTCTGCAAGGACGTGCAGCGAGGCGCGGTCGGCGATCACCTGCGTGTCGCCCTGCATGTGGAGCATGGCCGGGTCACGGGGGCCGAGGCCGTGTTCAGTCCACCTCGCAGCGCCGCAAACGACGGCGTGCTGTTGCAGCTCGACCTGCGCTATGTGCAGCCGAGCGAAACCGGCCTTGGCCGACCCGCGGAGATCGCGCTCAACACGCTTCACACGGACGGCGGCGACGTCGCCGACCTTGCCGGCGGAAACCCCACGCTAGTTACCGATGACGGCTCGGAATGGACGGGCAGATCATCGCGCTTCCCGGTCTTGATCCGCACGGAATTCGCCTTGCGCGTCGACGGCGCCCCGCTCGTCCAGCCCGAGTTGCTCGACAGGCTGGACCGGCTGAAGAGCGTTCGCGTCGAGGTCCGCGCGCCGGACGGGTCGATCGTGAGGCAGGCCAGCTACGATCTTTCGGATCACGCCGAGCGCGACAGCCTTCTTCGCGCGGCCTGGGCGCACGCCAAGCAGCTGGCGGACGCACCCGAGCCCTGCGGCGAACCCGCCCGGCGCTAGCGGGCGGCGATGCGCGTCGAGGTCGTGAAGTAGCTGTCGATGGCGTCGGCGACGGCGTCCATCAGGCGGCCGCGCTGGTCGGGGTCCTTCAGGCGGGCCTGGTCGTCGGGGTTGGTGATGAAGCCCATCTCCAGCAGCGCGGCCGGCACGTCGGGGGCCAGGAGCACGAAGTAGCCGGCGTCGCGGTGGCTGCGCGGCAGGAGGTCGACCTGCTGGCTGATGCGGTCGACGACCAGCCCCGCGAACACGGCCGAGCGGTTGCGCGTGCTGCGCTGGGTCAGGTCCAGCAGGATCTGGCCCACGGCCGGGTCGCTGGCGCGCGCGCCGGTGCGGACGAACCAGTCGTTGCGGCTGATCACGCGCCCGACCCGCTCCCCGCCGCGGTCGGACAGGGTATAGACGCTGGCCCCGTGCGCGTCGGCGTTCTCGCCGGCCGAATCGGCGTGCAGCGAGATGAAGAGGTCGGCGCCGGCCTTGCGCGCGATCTGCACCCGCGTTTCCAGCGGCACATAGACGTCTGCGTCGCGCGTCATCACCACCTGGTAGCGGCCGGTGCGCTCGAGCCGCGCCTTCAGGGTGCGCGCGGCGGCGAGGGTGATGTCCTTCTCCTCGGCGTCGCCGTTCTGGGCCCCGGGGTCGTGGCCGCCATGGCCGGCGTCGATCACCACCACCTTCTTCAGCGACAGCGGCCGGTCTACGACGTCGCCGATGGTCGGCGCCGGATCCTTGGCCGCGACGGCCTGGCTGGGCCTGGCGGCGGGCGCCGCCGTGCCGGCGGCGACATCGATCACGTAGCGG
>DASZQQ010000437.1:0-10940 GCA_035549595.1 Caulobacteraceae bacterium | reverse complement strand
AGGCGGCGATGCTGGCGCTGGCCGACCGCTTTCGCGGGGCGGAGGGCCAGGCGCGCTTCGAGCTGCTGTTCGACCGCCTGGCCGACCTGGTGCGCGACATGGCCGCGGGCCAGGCGCTGGAGGGGGTCGGCGAGCCCCGCGACCTTGACCGCTGGGCCGAAGCCCACGAGATGCTGACCCTGATGCCGCGCGAGGCCGAGGCCCTGAACCTCGACCGCGCCGACAGCTTCTTCACCGCGCTCACGCGCCTGCGGGCGCTGGCCTGACCAAGACGTTCCGCCCCGCATGCTGATCGACAGCCACGTGAACCTGCACGCGCCCCAGTTCGCCGAGGACCAGGCCGAGGTGATCGCGCGCGCCCGGGCGGCGGGGATCGCCCTGATGGTGACCATCAGCGACAAGGTCTCGTCGTTCGAGGCGGTGCATGCGCTCGCCATGGCCCACGACGACATCTGGTGCACGGTGGGCACGCACCCGCACGAGGCCAAGGAGAACCCCGAACTCACGGCCGACGACCTCTGCGCCCTGGCCGCGCGGCCGAAGGTGGTCGGCATCGGCGAGACGGGGCTGGACTTCCACTACGACCTCTCGCCGCGCGACGTGCAGGCGCGCGTCTTCCGCGCCCATATCGAGGCCGCGCGCCGCACCGGCCTGCCGCTGGTGGTGCACACGCGCGAGGCGGACGAGGTGATGGGGGCGATCCTCGAGGAGGAGCACGCCAGGGGCCCGTTCCGGATCCTGATGCACTGCTACACCTCCGGCGCCGGGCTCGCCCGCCGCGCGGCGGCGCTGGGCGCCTGGTTCTCGGTCTCGGGCATCGCCACCTTCAAGGCGGCCGAGGACGTGCGCGCCGTGATCCGCGACATGCCGGCCGAGCGCATCATCCTGGAGACCGACTGCCCGTACCTGGCCCCCGTGCCGATGCGCGGGCGGCGCAACGAGCCGGCCTTCCTGCCGCACATCCTGGCCAAGCTCGCCGAGATCCGTGGCTGGAGCCTCGCCGAGGCCGAACAGCGCACCGAGGACGCCTTCTTCGCCCTCTTCGACCGCATCCCGCGGCCGGTGGCCCCAAGAACGACGTTGAGCGCATGACGGCGCACCTGGAGATCACCATCCTCGGCTGCGGCTCGTCGGGCGGGGTGCCGCGGGCCGACGGGAACTTCGGCGCCTGCGATCCCGCCGACCGGCGCAACTGGCGCACACGCTGCTCGCTGCTGGCCAGGCGGCTCGACGGCGACCATGCGCCGACGACGATCGTGGTCGACGCCTCACCGGAGTTCCGCCAGCAGACCGCCGCGGCCGGCGTGAAGCGGCTCGACGCCCTCCTGATGACGCACGACCACGCCGACCAGAGCCACGGCATCGACGACATCCGCGCCTTCGCCCTGGCCCAGCGCCAGCGCATCCCCTGCTGGATGGACGAGGCGACGCGCGCGACGCTGACACGCCGGTTCGGCTACATCTTCGAAGGGGAGGGGATGTACCCGGCCATCGCCGACCTGCTGGCGGTGCCTGAGCTGGGCGCCCCCTGGACCATCGAGGGGCCGTCGGGCGCCCTTGCCGTGACCGCCTTCGACCAGGATCACGGCGGTGTCAGGTCATTGGGCTACCGCATCGAGACCGTGGCCTATTCCAGCGACGTCGTCGACCTGTCCGAGGCGGCGTTCGAGGCCCTGGCCGACGTCGACGTCTGGATCGTCGACGCCCTGCGCTACACCCCGCACCCGACCCACGCCCACGTCGACAAGGCCCTGGCCTGGATCGAACGGGTGAAACCGCGCCGCGCCATCCTCACCAACCTGCACATCGACCTCGACTACGCCGAGCTTTCGGCGCGCCTGCCGGAGGGCGTCGAGCCGGCGTACGACGGGATGCGGTTCACGGTGGAGCTTGGGCGTTGAAGCTGCGCCCCCCGCTTCCGCCCTCCCTCGCGAAAGCGAGGACCCAGGTTTTTTCCGACAGCCTGGCGCTCTTCGATAAAACGCCTGGACCCTCGCTACTGCGGGGGAGAGCGGAACTCATGCAATGAACCTCGGCTTCGTCGCCTCCAACAACGGCTCGAGCATGCGCGCCATCGTCGGGGCCATCGCCCGCGGCGAGCTGCCGGCGAAGGCCTGCCTGGTGGTCAGCAACAAGCGCGACGCCGGCGCCCTGGCGTTCGCGCGCGAGCACGGGATCGCCGCGCTCTGCATCCCGACGCTGAAGGACCCCGAGGGCGCCGACGCAGCCCTCGCCCAGGCGATGCGCGAGGCCGGCGTCGAGCTGATTGTGCTCTCGGGCTACCTGCGCAAGCTGGGGCCCAAGACGCTCGCCGCCTACCGTCACCGCGTGCTCAACATCCATCCCGCCCTGCTGCCGGACTTCGGCGGCCAAGGGATGTACGGGCGCCGGGTGCACGAGGCGGTGCGCGCCGCCGGCGTCGCCGAGACCGGGGCCACGGTGCATCTGGTGGACGACGAATACGACCACGGCCCGCCGGTGGCGTCGGTGCGCGTGCCGGTCGGCCCCGACGATACGCCCGAAGCCATCGAGGCGCGGGTGATGGCGGCCGAACCGCTGCTGTTCATCGACACCCTCCGGCGCATCGCCGCCGGCGAGGTCGAGCTGCCCGCCGCATGAGCGATCGCCCGCAACCCTCTGATCTGCAACGGCAAGCGGCGCTCAACAACGCCGCCTGGTGCCTGGCCATGTGGCGCGCGCATGGCCTGAACGCCCAGCGCCAGCACGGCATGGTCATGTGCGAGGGCGCGCCGCCCCGGTTCTATCCGAACGCCGTGACCATCGACCCGGACGCCGACGTCGCGGCCCAGATCGAATGGCTGGGCAAGCTCGCCGCCGCCGCGCCGGCCGGCGGGGTCGCGGTGAAGGACAGCTTCGCCGCCCTCGACCTGGCGGGCGCCGGCTACCGGCCGCTGTTCGAAGCCCAGTGGATCGCCCGCGACCCTGGTGCCGCCGCTTCGCCGGGGCTCGACTGGCGCCTCGTCGAACTCGCCGACGATCTCCTCGCCTGGGAAGTGGCCTGGGCCGGCGGCGAGGCCACCGAGCCGCGCGTCTTCCCGCCGGCGCTGCTCGGCGACACCGGGACCGGGGTGATGGCGGGCTTCGACGGCGAGGCGCTCGTCGCCGGCTGCGTCCTCTCGCCGACCGGGCCGGTGGTCGGCCTCACCAACGTGTTCGGCGACTTCGCCGAGGCCGCGGCCGTGGCCGCCTCGATGTTCCCGGACCGGACCCTGGTCGGCTACGAGCGCGGCGACGACCTGGCCGCGGCGCTCGCCGCCGGCTTCCGCGCCGTCGGGCCGCTGACGGTCTGGACGGCGGGGTAGGGGGCCGTGGCCTGGACCCGCCGCTACGACGGCGACGAGCCGCAGCGGGTCAACCGCTGGCTCGCCCAGAGCGGCGTCTGTTCAAGGCGCGAGGCCGAGGCCCTGATCGCCGACGGCCTCGTTTCCATCGACGGCCAGCGCGTGGACGATCCCGGCCGCAAGATCGAGCCCGGCCAGACCCTGACGCTGGCCGACCGCGGCGCGGCGGGCCTGGGCGCCGCGCTCTCGGTGGTGCTGCACAAGCCGGTCAGCGTCGTCTCGGCCCAGCCCGAGCCCGGCCAGGTCCCGGCGGTGCGCCTGCTGACCCGCGAGGCCCTGGTCGGCGAGGCGCCGACGATCCCCGACCGCGACACGCGCCTGGCGCCGCTCGGGCGCCTCGACCTGGAGTCCCGCGGCCTCTTGCTGCTCTCCGAGGACGGGGTCCTGGCCAAGGCGGTGATCGGGCCGGAGTCGAAGCTCGACAAGGAATACCGCGTCCGTGTCGACGGCGAGGTCACCGAGCGGAAGCTCGCCCTGCTGCGAGGCGGCCTGTCGCTCGACGGCCGGCGCCTGAAGCCGGCGAAGGTGACCCTCGCAGCGCCGGGCCGGCTGACCTTCGTCCTCACCGAGGGCCGCAACCGCCAGATCCGGCGCATGTGCGAACTGGTCGACCTGCGCGTCGTCGACCTCTTCCGCGTCCGCATCGGCCCCCTGAAACTCGGCGACCTCCCCGAACGCCGCTGGCGCGTCCTGACCCCCGCCGAGCGCGAGGCCCTGATCGCGGCGTCGAAGGGGTAGGGATCCGGGTGTTTGCACCACGAAGCACGCGAAGCACACGAAGAGGCCCTGCGCGTTCTGCGAAGCCGCGCCGAAGGCGAGGCCGTATTTTAACGCAGAGAACGCAGAGAAGGCGCAGAGCGCGCGGAGGGTCTGAGCGCCTCCGCGACCTCCGTGCCTTCTCTGCGCCCTCCGCGTTAAGATGCCCAAGGCGCAGCCGCCGGAGCCTCGAAGAAAGCGCGCTTCGCGCAGCCGCTACCCGAACCCTTGGTGTGCTTCGTGTGCTTCGTGGTCCATTCCCACGGCTCACACCACCTGGCCTGCGGACCAGCCGCTGGCCCAGGCCCATTGGAAATTATAGCCGCCCAGCCAACCGGTTACGTCGACAACCTCGCCTACGAAATAGAGGCCCGGGACGGCCTTGGCCTCCATGGTCCGGGAGTCGAGGCCGCGGGTGTCGACGCCGCCCAGGGTCACCTCGGCGGTGCGGTAGCCCTCGGAGCCGACCGGCTTGATGCGCCAGGCGTTGACGGCCTCGGCCAGGCGCCGCAGCGCCTTGTCCGGGGCGTCGGCGAGGTTGCCCTTAAGGCCTTCGGTCTCGGCCAGGAGGTCGGCCAGGCGCCGCGGCAGCCAGCGGGCGAGGGCGGCGGCCACGCCCTGGCGGCCGGCCTCGGTCTTCAGCCGCTTCAGCTCGGCGTAGACGTCGACGCCGGGGGCCATGTCGATCGTCAGCTCGTCGCCCGGGCGCCAGTAGGACGAGATCTGCAGGATCGCCGGGCCGCTGATGCCGCGGTGGGTGAACAGCATGGCTTCCTCGAACCGGGCCTTGCCGCAGCGCACGGCGACGTCGACCGAGACGCCCGCCAGGGGCTTCAGCCGCTCCAGCAGGCCGGCCTCGAACGTCAGCGGCACGAGCGCCGGGTGGGTCTCGGTCACGGCCAGGCCGAACTGCTCGGCGAGGCGATAGCCGAAGGCGCTGGCGCCCATCTTCGGGATCGACTTGCCGCCGGTGGCGACGACCAGGCTCGAGCAGGCGATCGGGCCGCGCGCCGTGGCCAGGCGGAAGCCGTCGTCGGCCCGCGCGACGGCCGTCACCTCGGTCGAGAGTCTCAACGTAACGCCATGATCGGCCATCTCTTTCATCAGCAGCTCGACCACCTGGCGCGCCGAGCCGTCGCAGAATAGCTGGCCCAGCGTCTTCTCGTGCCAGGCGACGCCGTGGCGCTCGAGCAAGGCGATGATGTCGGCCGGCCGGTAGCGCGACAGCGCCGAGATGCAGAAGCCGGGGTTGTCGGACAGGAACGACTTCGGCGTCGCATGGAGGTTGGTGAAGTTGCAGCGGCCGCCGCCGGAGATGCGGATCTTTTCGCCGGCCGCCGGCCCATGCTCGACGACGAGCACGCGGCGGCCGCGCTTGCCGGCCTCGATGGCGCACATCATGCCCGCGGCGCCGGCGCCGATCACCACAACGTCGAACCGATCCAAAGCCGAGCCGAGCCTCCCGCGAACCCGGCCGATAGCGCAGAATGCCCCTGTCCGCAGCCCATCTCGTATTTCCGATAATCTTCCTTAGGCGAAGAACGCATATGGCGAGACTATCGTGTTCGCCGGCCTCCCCGGCCTTTCGTCGGGATGAGCGGAAAGAGGGGTAAGCCATGCGGTCGCGGCGCCCCTTCCCTCGACTGCAGCGGCAAGGGCGGCGCCGGGGGAGCGGCGCCGCCCGCGCCGACGTCAGGCCGCGATCGCGCCCGGGCTGTCGGCGTTGCTGGCGCGGAAGCCGACGCCCAGCATGTTCCAGCCGTTGATGACCGTGATCATCAGGCTGAGCTTGACCTGCTCCTCCTCGCTGAAGTGCTTCTTCACCTCGGCGTAGACGTCGTCCGGCGCGTGGGTGACGTGCAGCTTCGTCAGCGCCTCGGTCCAGGCCAGGTCCGACCGCTCGCGCGGCGTGTAGAGGTCGGCCTCGCGCCAGGCGTCGAGCAGGAAGATGCGCTGCTCGCTCTCGCCGGCCTTGCGCGCATCGCGGGTGTGCATGTCGAGGCAGATCGCGCAGCCGTTGATCTGCGAGGCGCGGATCTTGACCAGCTCGACCAGGCTCTTCTCCAGCCCGGCGTTCTCGATGGTCATGCTGACCCCGTACCAGGCCTTGATCATGTCGGGCGCGGCGGCGAGCGGGTTCAGTCGCTTGGTCATGGTGGTGGGCTCCGTACTGGCAAGTGATCCCCCTTGCCCGCGAGGACGACGCGGCGCGGTGTGGCGTGACATCGGTGCGGGATTGGCGCCGCCGCGCGTGCGGCGAGCGCCGCCTTTCACCACGAAGGACACGAAGGAACACGAAGAGCACGAAGGCGTTCCGGAGGCTTCGCGCGAAGCGCGCTTGACCGATAGCGCTGCAGGAAGGGACGCGACGCTGCGCGTCGCAGTGCCCCTTCGTGTTCCTTCGTGTCCTTTGTGTCCTTCGTGGTCCAATCGGGCCTCTGGCCCGAGCACTCGCGTCGACCGTCAGCCCTCAACCGCCGAGCCGGGCCTCGAGTTCGGCCAGGTCGCGGACGAACCAGACGGTGCGGCCGCGGTTGGATTCGCGGACGAAGGCGGCCAGCGACTCGCTGGACTCGACCGCTGGCCCGACGTCGCCGACCACGGCCACGCAGCAGCGGTAGTTGACGAACTTCTGCAGCACCGCGCCGGCGAGCCCGGAGGACAGGCGCAGGAACGCCGGCTCCAGGCGTTCGAGCGGCAGCGCCACCCATTCGGCGCCGGTGGACAGGGCCTCGCCGACGAGGTCGCTCGCCTCGCGCTCGCCGGCCAACGGCGGGCCGTCGGCGGCGCAGACCAGCACCTGCTGGCCGCCCAGGGTCTCGACGTGGTCGCTCATGCCCCGACCTCCTCCAGGAACGCCAGCATCGCCGGGGTCTGGCCGTGGATCACGTGGCCGGCCTCGGGCAGGAAGACGATGCGCGCGTCCGGCCGCGCCCTGGCCAGGCGGTCGCGGCTCTCGGCGGAATCGAGCAGGTCGTCCCTGCCGCCCACCACCAGCATCACGGGCGCCGTCAGGCCCGAGAGCTGCGCGTCCGGGAACGCCGGCGGCACGGCCGGCCGCGGCCGGAAGTGGGTGAAGACCAGGGTCATGTAGTCCACATAGGCCTGCGGCAGGCCCGCCTTGGCGAACACGTCCCTGGCGGCGCGGCGCCGGCCCCCCTCGCCCATGGCCAGCATCAGCCAGGCCTTGAGGCGAAAGCCGCCCTTCCCTCGCCCGAGCCCGGCCGGGCAGACGAGGACGAGGGCGCGCACGCGCCCGGGCCGGCAGATCGCATAGTCGAGCGAGAACCAGCCGCCGAGCGACATGCCGACGAAGGTTGCCGCCTCGACGCCGAGGCCCTGCAGCACGTCGTCGAGCCACTCGGCATAGGCCTCGCCGGCGTAGGGCGGGCGCGACGGGGCGGAGAAGCCCGGCTCGCCGATCACGTCGATGGCGTAGACCCGGTGTGCGGCCGACCAGGCGGCGATGTCGCCCATCCAGCTGGTCGCGTTCGAGCCCGAGCCGTGCAGCAGCACCAGCGGCGGCGCGGCCGGATCGCCGCTGGCGATGACGAAGGTCTCGCCCTGGCGCGTCGGCAGGCGCAGCGTCTCGTGCGGCACGGGCCAGTGCTGCAGGAAGCCGCCGTAGGTGGCCTTCAACGCCGCCTCGCCGGCGGCCGAGTGGTAGATCGCGGCCATCTTCGCTCAGGCCTCCGTCCAGGCGTCGATCAGACGCAGCATGGCGGCCATGTCCGCCGCCGAGCCGACCAGCACGACCTTCACCGAGCCGCGCGCCGGGTCGTGGGCGACGTCGATGCTCATCGGATCGTCATGAGCCTCAGGCCCCATGCGCACGGCCGTCAGGCGGCCGGCGAGCTTGCGCGCCGTCTCGGCCGAGACGTTCGTGACGTCGACGATGCTGGTGACCCGCACGTCCGGCGCGGCGGGCGCGGGCTTGCGGCCGGCGAGGGCGTCGAGGTCCGAGCGCAGGATGCGGTACGACTTGCCGACCTTGGTCGCCCGCAGGCGCCCTTCCTTGATGAAGCGCAGCACCGTCTTCGGATGCAGCCGCAGCTGCTCGGCCACGCTCTCGACCGTGTAGACCTCTTCCGACATGCCGACCGCCTCCTGAACGATAATGCGGTCTATCATTCCTTATCGCGGAGTCAATGAGGCGTTTAATGCCGCGATATGGAATAATTACGCCCGTGGTGATAGCGGATCGTCCCCTTTGGACCACAGAGGTCACAGAGGGGCACAGAGGAGCACAGAGGGGGCAGCGGCCGCGGTGTCCTCTGTGATCCTCTGTGCCCCTCTGTGTTCCTCTGTGGTTGAAAGCGGCTTCGCCGCGTTACTGCGCGCGGTCGGCGAGCACCTTCGGCACGCAGAACGGCTCCATCGAGACGCCGATGCCGAGGGGGACGGAGCGCTGCACCTCGGCGCCGCCGACGCCGGCGCAGGTCTGGCCGTCGCCGAGGTCGTAGTGGACGATGCGCACCGTGTAGTTCGGGCAGAGGTCCGAGCAAGGGTGGTCGGCGACCACGTGGGCGCCGTGGTGGACGCCCAGCTGGACCCGGTGATGCATCATCGCGCCCTTGTCGAAGTCGGCCTTGTCGTAGGCGGCGATGGCGGCGTCGGTCAGGGTGTCCGGCGGGACCGGCGCCGCGCCGGCGCAGCCGCCGGCCGCGAGCGCGGCCAGGCCGCAGAAAGTGCGCAGCTTCATGGTCCGCCTCCTCCGACAATCCGCCGTCTCGCCCCATATTGGACGCAGGCGGACCTCCGCGCGAGGCCGGCGACTTCGGAGGAAGCCATGACTCTCGTCCTGCAGCTCGTGGAATGGGTCGCCGAGCGGCCGCGCACCTACGCCGAGACCCTGGAGGCCTGGCGCACGTCCTGCCCGCGCCTGACGGTCTGGGAGGACGCCTGCGACGGCGGCCTGGTCGAGGTGGCGCCGGGCGGCGCCCTGCCGGCGCGCGTGGTGCGCGTGACGGCCGATGGCGCGGCCGCACTGGCCGCGGCGCGAGGGACCGCCGCGTGAAGGTCGCCATCCTCGACGACTACTTCGACACCCTGCGCACCCTGCCGAGCTTCGCGAAGCTGGCGGGTCACGAGGTGACGGTGTTCAACGACCACGTCCAGGACAACGACGTCCTGGCGGCCCGGCTCGCGGACGCCGAGGCCCTGGTGCTGATCCGCGAGCGGACGCGGATCGGCGCGCCCCTGCTGGAGCGCCTGCCGAAGCTGAGGCTGATCAGCCAGCGCAGCGCCTTCCCGCACATCGACGTCGAGGCCTGCACGCGGCTCGGCGTGATCGTGTCGTCGAACCTGCATTCGGACACGCCGTCCTACGCCGCGGCGGAGCTGACCTGGGCCCTGGTCCTGGCGGCGATGCGCAGGCTGCCGCAGCAGGTCGAGGCGCTGAAGCGCGGGACCTGGCAGACCGGCCTCGGCTGGACCCTGCGCGGCAGGACGCTCGGCGTCTTCGGCTACGGCCGCATCGGGGCCGTGGTGGCGGGCTACGGCCGCGCCTTCGGCATGAGGGTGCTGGTCTGGGCGCGCGAGGCGTCGAGGGCGCGGGCGCTGGCCGACGGCCACGAGATCGCCGCGGACAAGGCGGCCTTCTTCGCCGAGGCGGACGTCGTCAGCCTGCACATGCGCCTGGTGGACGCCACGCGCGGCATCGTCGGGCCGGAGGACCTGGCGCGGATGAAGCCGACGGCCCTGATCGTCAACACCAGCCGCGCCGGCCTGATCGCGCGCGGCGCCCTCGTCGAGGCGCTGCGGACCGGCCGCCCCGGCCTGGCCGCGGTCGACGTGTTCGAGACCGAGCCGGTGAGCGACCATCCGCTGCTGGCGATGCCCAACGTCGTCGCCACCCCGCACATCGGCTACGTCACCTTCGACGAGTACGAACTCCAGTTCGCCGACATCTTCGACCAGATCGTCGCCTACGCCGCCGGAAAGCCGATCAACGTGGTGAATCCGCAGGTCCTGGGGACATGATCCTGCCGCAGGCAGGTTCGTGTCCCCGTTTCTGGCTGGAGGGGACACGTTCCTTCGGAACATGTCCCCGACGAGTTCCGCTCTCCCTCGCGAAGGCGCAGGCGTCCCTCACCACCCCGCCGCGTTGCGCAGGCGAACGCCGCTGGCGTGCAGCGAGGTGTCCCAGACCCCGCGCAGGGGCGTCAGGCTCGGCATGATATGCAGTTCCACATCCTCCGCCGCCAGGGCCGCGCCGAGGTCGGTGATCGTCTCCATGGCCACTGGCTCGACCGTTTCCCGCGCGACCCACATGCCGGCGTCGTGCAGGTCCTCGAAGGCCGCCGTGGGCAGCTCGTAGCGGTGGATCGAGCCGGTGCGGAAGCGGTCGTACCAGGCCCACTCGATGTGGGCGATCATCCGGCAGTCGCGGGCGCCCCACCAGGCCGCGAGGTCCTCGGGCCTCGTGTCGGGCCTGCGCCACAAGAGGATGCGCGGGCAGTCGCGCGGGAACAGGTACATCGGCGAATGCCAGTCCTGGATCGCCCAGACCAGCGGGCCGTTCAGCCACGCGCGGCCCGGCCCCCGCTCCGACGGCACGCGCACGGGGCGGGGCGTGAAGCGCTCGATCGTCGGGTCGTCGCTGAAGTGGTAGAGCTTCACCGCCGGCCCCCTTTCCTGGCTCCTGAAGGCTAACCCGGAACCGGGCCTGGGGCTAAGGGTTTGCCCCGCATGGCTCAAGCTCGCAGCGCGAAGAAGGCCCTGGCGACGTACCGGGCGAAACGCGATTTCCACCGCACCGCCGAACCCAGCGGCGAGCGCGAGGTCGCCCCGTCGAACCGCCTGCGCTACGTGATCCAGAAG
>DASZQQ010000436.1:0-2468 GCA_035549595.1 Caulobacteraceae bacterium | reverse complement strand
CTCGGCCACTCGCGCATGACGAGGAGGGTCCCCACGATCGCCCCCGCGACCAGCTCCAGGGCGCCCATCAGCTTGGCCCGCGTGCGGCTGACCACATCGACGCCGGTGATGACGAGGCCGAAGGTCAGGGCGTTGAGCAGGGCGCTGACGGCGTCGAACGGCCGGTCCGACAGCGGGTTCGCCGGCAGGGAGCGCCAGGCGATGACCAGCGCCGCGAGGCCGACCGGGATGTTGACCGCGAACAGCCACGGCCAGGGCGCCACGGCCAGGATCGCCGAGGCGACGCTGGGGCCGACGGCCGCCGCCGCGGAGACCACCATGGCGTTGATGCCGATCCCCCGCCCCAGCAGCCGGTGCGGATAGATGAACCGCACCAGGGCGCCGTTGACGCTCATGACCCCGGCCGCGCCGAGACCCTGCAGCGTCCGCGCCGCCGAGAGCGTGACGAGGTCACGTGAGACCGAACATGTGAACGAGGCGAAGGTGAAGAGCGCCAGGCCCCCGAGGTAGATGCGCCGGTAGCCGAAGATCTCGCCGAGCGACGCCAGCGGCAGCAGGGTGACGACGATCGCCAGCTGGTAGGCGTTGACGATCCAGATCGACTCCGCCGGCGCCGCCCCGAAGTCGCGCGCGATCGCCGGCAGGGCGACGTTGGCGATCGAGGAATCGAGCACGCACAGGGTGATGGCCAGGGCCACAGTCGCCACCGCCCAGTAGAGCCGCGCGCCGCTGAGGCCGTCGGTTTCGTCTTCGGAGATGGCCATCGCGCCCTTGCGTGGTTCGCGCACGCAGGCGCGTCAACCCAGAACACTGGCGCGAGCGCGAGGTTGCCGGGAAAAGGGGGACACACACTCGCACCCGCTTTCGGTTCATCGCGGCGGCGCGCGGGGCGAGTGTGTGTCCCCCTTTTCCCGGAACGCCTCGGCGAGGGCGGCCACGCTCTGCAGGCGCCGGGCGGGATCGTCGCGGCAGGCCGCCGTCATCGCGGCGTACTGGCCGGGCGTGCCGCGGAAGGCGGCCGCGTCCAGGGTCCCGTCGCCCAGGAACACCGAGATCGTGCGGCCGAGGGTGAAGACGGTGGTGCGCTCGTCGATGGTCGCGCCGAGCTCGAACTCCTCCGGCGCCATGAAGTGGGTCGAGCCGAACATGCGCCCCATCTCGTTGACGAACGCGCCCCGGCGGTAGGTGTCGAGGTCGATCAGCCGCAGCCGGCGGGCGGCGAAGTCGTACATCATGGCGCCGTCGTAGAAGTCGCAGGCCACCCAGCCGCCGGCGCAGAGGCCGACGTGGACGTCCAGCACGACGTCCAGCGCCGCGGCGATCTCGCCCGGCGGCAGGCGCCGGAAGCGCTGGTGCGCGCTCGCCGGATCGCCCCGGCGCGCCGACGGCTCGTGCAGAAGCTCGCCCTCCAGCCAGTCGTAGACCAGCATCGGCCCCCAGGCGGACGGCGAGGTCCCGTAAAGGCGCGGCAAGGCCGGATGCGTGAAGCTGGCCGCGAGCCGCTCGGCCGCGCGCAGCAGGGCGACACGGTCGGCATGCGACAGGAACGGCTTCGGGTCGTCCGGATCGCCCGCCGTCTTCACGAACCAGCGCCGGCCGGCGGCCTCGACGCCGAACGAGACGTTGCCGGAGTCCTGGGTGCGCGAGTCGAACCGGGCGAACACCTCGCCGACCCCGGACAGGTAGTCCGCCGGGGCGAGGTCCGGGCGCGGGGCGAAGGGCCAGACTTCGGTCACGTCGCCTCGCTCAAAGAGGCGCCTCGAAGCTCCGCTTCACGGTGGCCAGAGGCACGTCGGTCTTCACGTTGCGGACGTTGTCGATACGGGCGAGGCGATCGGCCTGCAAGCGCCAGTAGGCGTTCAGATCCTCGACCATGATCCGCAGGAGGGCGTCGCAGTCGCCGACCATCAGGTGGCACTCCATCACCTCGGGGATCTTCCGGATCGCCTCGATGAAGCCGGCCGTGCTGTCGGCGTCCTGGGCCTTGAACCAGACGCGGGCGAAGACCGTCAGGCCAAGGCCGACCTTGGCGCCGTCGATCACCGCGACGTAGCGCTCGATGACGCCGGCCTCCTCGAGCAGGCGCACGCGGCGAAGGCAAGGCGAGGGCGAGAGGCCGACCTCCCGGGCGAGGTCGATGTTCTGGATGCGCCCGTCCCGCTGCAGGACGCGCAGGATGCGCTTGTCGATCTGGTCCAGCTTCATGGCGCCGATCTGCTCCCATGGGCCACAGTGTGGCATGCAATGCCAACATCAGCCCGACTGCTGGCATCTTCGCAACCCGGCGTCGCCGATCGCGCCATAGCATCGCCCCGAAATCCAGGAGGGGGACCCCGATGAGCGCCGACAAGCCCGTGAAGAAGGTCGTCCTCGCCTACTCCGGCGGGCTCGACACCTCGATCATCCTGAAGTGGCTGCAGGAGACCTATGCCTGCGAGGTGGTGACCTTCACCGCCGACCTGGGCCAG
>DASZQQ010000435.1:0-4591 GCA_035549595.1 Caulobacteraceae bacterium | reverse complement strand
AGTCCACCGAGGAGGAGCTGTTCCACACCCTGGCCGCGCTGATGGAGGACGGCCGCCGCGTGGTGTTCTCGGCCGACCGCCCGCCCGCGGCCCTGACCGAGATCGACGCGCGCCTGCGCTCGCACCTGTCTGCGGGCCTCGTCTGCGGGATCGAGCCGGCCGACCGGGCCCTGCGCCTGGGCATCCTGGAGCGCAAGCTGCAGGTCCTGTGCCGCCAGCAAGGCTTCTCGGCGACCCTGCGCCCCGACGTGATGCAGTTCCTCGCGGACCGGTTCACCGACAGCGTGCGCGAGCTCGAGGGCGCCCTGACCACCCTGATCGTGCGCGCCGGCGCCGGCGTCGGCGCCCTGACGCTCGACGAGACCCAGTCGCTGCTGCGCCCGCACCTGCGCGGCGGGGAGAAGCGGGTGACGGTCGACGACATCCAGAAGGCCGCCGCCGAGCACTTCGGCCTGAAGCAGGCCGACCTGCTGTCCGAGCGCCGCACACGCTCGGTGGCCCGGCCGCGCCAGGCGGCCATGTGGCTGGCCAAGCAGCTGACCACGCGGTCCCTGCCGGACATCGGCCGGCGCTTCGGCGGGCGCGACCACACCACGGTGCTCCACGCCGTGCGCCGCATCGACGAACTGCGCGCCGGCGACGCCCAGCTCGCCCGCGACCTGGAAACGCTGATCCGCCGCCTGCGCGGCTGATCTGGAGGGGATGCCCGCCGGGCATCATGTCCCCGACGCCCGGGGACATGACACTGCCAGGGATCGTGTCCCCTTCCGGAGCTGATCGAGCGGCGTCATGCGCCGCTCTTTTTTTGTCCACGAACCACACGAACCACACGAACAGTTTCGTGGACGCGCCGGCGTTCCGGTCAGCCTGGGCCCGTTCGTGTGGTTCGTGTGTTTCGTGGACCTTTCAGGCGCCTTCGCCGCCGCCACGACGCCGGCCGGACCGCTCCGCCCCCTACCGTGGCCCGACGCCGTTCTTGGCGAAGAACGCCAGCATCTTCGCCCAGCCGTCCCTGGCGTCGGCCTCGACGAAGCTGGGGCGGTAGTCGGCGTGGAAGCCGTGGCCGGCGTCGGGATAGACGACGAGCTCGCTGCCGCTCTTGCCGGCCGCCTTCAGCGCCGCACGCATGGCCTCGACCGAGTCCTGCGAAATGCCCTGGTCCTTGGCCCCGTAGAGGCCCAGCACCGGGGCCTTCAGGTCGGCGACGTGGTCGATCGGGTAGAGCACGGCCGGATTGGACGCCGCCCCGGCAGGCGGGGCGAGGCGGCCGTACCAGGCCGCGCCGGCCTTGATCTGGGCGAACCGCTCGCACGAAAGCCACACCACCTTGCCGCCCCAGCAGAAACCGGTGATGGCGATCCGGCCCGGGTCCGCCCAGGGCTCGCCCGCCAGCAGCGTCAGGGTCGCCTCGACGTCGCCCAGCACCTGGGCGTCGGAAGCCTTGGCGACGATCGCCATGACCGCCTGCATGTCCTTCAGCGGGGCCGGATCGCCCCCGCGCTGGAAGAAGGCCGGCGCGATGGCGCCGTAGCCGAGCTTGGCCAGGCGCCGGCAGATGTCCTTGATGTAGTCGTGGATGCCGAAGACCTCGTTGACCACGATCACCGTCGGGTGGCGGCCGGCCGCCCTGGGCCTGGCGACATAGGCGTCGATGCCGCTGGGCAGGTGCGCGGTCTCGATGACGAGGCCGGCCTCGTCGGTGTGGATCGGCTCGGCCTCGGCGCCGAGGGCGGCGACCGCGTAGCCGGCGAAGAACGCCGCGCCGATCCCGCGGCGCGAGAGGTGAAGGTCTTGCGGCTGGGTCCCCTCGGGACGGGTCAGGACGGTCATGGCTTCCTCCGGCGACGCTGGGCGCCATCGTCCGCCCGCGGTCGCGGCCTGTCAAAGCCGGTCAGGCCGGCCGCGCCCGCCTGAGGGTCAGGTTGAGCCGCCCGCCGCCCGGGATCAGGCGCGAGGAGCCGGCGAGCACGCGGTCGACGCCGTGGAAGGCGAGCCGCGCCTCCCCGCCCAGCACCACCACGTCGCCGGAGGCCAGGCGCACCGAGACGGTCGGGTCTGTGCGCTTCGTCCCGCCGATGCGGAAGAGGGCGGTATCGCCGAGCGACACCGAGAGCACCGGGAAGGCGAAGTCGGCCTCGTCGCGGTCCTGATGCAGGCCCATGCGCGCGCCGTCGCGATAGAGGTTGACGAGGCAGGCGTCCGGGGGCGTCCCGGCGTCGCACAGCTCGGCCCAGAGGCGCAGAAGAAGCTCGGGGATCGGCGGCCAGGCCTGGCCCGTGACGGGGTGAGAAGGCTCGTAGCGGTAGCCGCGCGCGTCGGTGACCCAGCCCAGGGGGCCGAGGTTGGTCATCTCGACGCTCATCGGTTTTCCGCCCGGCGTCACCGGCCGGTAGAACGGCGCGAGGCTGGCGGCGGCGAAGACCGCGTCCGCGAGCGCGGCCTGGTCGTCGCGCCCGAGGCGCGACGCAAGAAGCCTGAAACCGGAAGCCGCCATGGCCTTGCGTGTACCATGGCGGCCGCCGCGGTCGAACGCGCTACTCGCCGTCCTCGCTGTAGCGGTAGGACGTGATCTTGCAGACGTCGATGTTGTGGCGAACGAGCGAATCCCCGTCGTCGAACACCGCCTTGAAGTCGTATTTGCAGTGCCCGCTGCCGTCGTCGATGTTGATGTTCACGTCCTGGCCCGGCTTGAGCACGTCTCGGCCGAGGATGTCCTCCTCCCAGGAGTCGCGCGACACGTTCGAGGCGTAGAACCGCACCATGGTGTGGCTGGTCTCGTTGATGATGCGCACATGCCGGTCTTCGCCGGCGGTCGCGGAGGCGCCGACCAGAGTCGAGGCGGCGGCGAGCGCGAGAACCATCCCGGTCCGCGCCTTGAATGTAAGCTTTCCCATGACTTGAACCCCCTATGATCCTTCAGACTGACACCGGCCCCCCGTCCATGAGAGCTGAAGCCCGAGCCGTAGGGGTGCGTTAGCCTGACGAACAGCCTGTCACATCCTCAAGAAGGGGGGAAGTGCAAGCTGGACCTGGGCGAAAGCGTCGCGTTTAGAATCCCTTATGGGGCTGTCATCAGCCCTTGCGGACCCGCCCCAGGTTCCCATATCGGGCGTCGAAGCCACGCCTTCCGGCGCGGAACGGCGGCGGCGTCAAACGAGGCGAAAACACTTGATCGGTCTCGCGCTTGGGGGCCGGTCGTATCGGGGACGGATGCAAACGGCGCTTCCCTCGCGAAGGCCACCGCGACCGCCCGCCAACTGATGGAGCGAGACAGAGATCTCATGAGCAAGATTATCGGCATCGACCTGGGCACGACCAACTCGTGCGTGGCCATCATGGATGGCAAACAGCCCAAGGTGATCGAAAACGCCGAAGGCATGCGGACCACCCCCTCGGTGGTCGCCATCCAGGACGACGGCGAGCGTCTCGTCGGCCAGCCGGCCAAGCGCCAGGCCGTCACCAACCCGTCCAACACCTTCTTCGCCATCAAGCGCCTGATCGGCCGCAAGTGGGACGACCCGATGGTCGAGAAGGACAAGGGCATGGTGCCCTACGAGATCGTGAAGGGTCCGACCGGCGACGCCTGGGTGCGCGCCCACGGCAAGGACTACTCGCCCCAGCAGATCAGCGCCTTCATCCTGCAGAAGATCAAGCAGGACGCCGAGGCGTTCCTGGGCGAGAAGGTCGAGAAGGCGGTGATCACCGTCCCGGCCTACTTCAACGACGCCCAGCGCCAGGCCACCAAGGACGCCGGCAAGATCGCCGGCCTGGAAGTGCTGCGCATCATCAACGAGCCGACCGCGGCGGCCCTGGCCTATGGCCTGGAGAAGAGCGAAGGCAAGAAGATCGCCGTCTACGACCTCGGCGGCGGCACCTTCGACATCTCCATCCTCGAGATCGGGGACGGGGTGTTCGAGGTGAAGGCCACCAACGGCGACACCTTCCTGGGCGGCGAGGACTTCGACCTGCGGGTCGTCGACTTCCTGGCCGACGAGTTCAAGAAGGAGCAGGGCGTCGACCTGCGCAAGGACAAGCTGGCCCTGCAGCGCCTCAAGGAAGAGGCCGAGAAGGCCAAGAAGGAGCTGTCCTTCACCTCCCAGTACGAGGTGAACCTGCCCTTCATCTCGATGAACGCGAACGGCCCTCTGCACCTCAACATCAAGCTCTCCCGCGGCAAGCTGGAAGGCCTGGTCGAGGACCTGGTCAACAAGACCATCGGCCCCTGCGAGCAGGCGCTGAAGGACGCCGGCCTGAAGAAGTCCGACATCGACGAGGTGATCCTGGTCGGCGGCATGACCCGCATGCCGAAGGTCATCGAGACGGTGAAGTCCTTCTTCGGCAAGGAGCCGGCCCGCAACGTGAACCCGGACGAAGTCGTGGCGATCGGCGCGGCGGTCCAGGGCGGCGTGCTGAAGGGCGACGTCAAGGACGTGCTGCTGCTGGACGTGACGCCTCTGTCGCTGGGCATCGAGACGCTGGGCGGCGTGTTCACGCGGCTGATCGACCGCAACACGACCATCCCGACGAAGAAGTCGCAGACCTTCTCGACGGCGGACGACAACCAGCAGGCGGTGACCATCACGGTCTACCA